>JAOZNE010000107.1:0-6753 GCA_029933955.1 Phycisphaerae bacterium | reverse complement strand
CATAAGTTGAATAATGGCCGTTGGTTGTAATTTTGGTTGTTTTGAATATTGTACTCTGTTTGCGTAAAAGCCCGTAAAACAGGCATTTTCTCGAACAGACTTAGGCTTAAAAGCTGTAGCAAAATGTAGCACAGTCACCCTCGGCTGTGTTGAACTTGCTGTATTTCCGGTGTTTTTTACACGACCTTCCCAGCCGAGGGCGGCTAGGCTGCATTTTTGCAATTGGCTCAAATTTGTTTTAAAGATTGCTAACCAATAGGTTTTACAGGTGTCTAAGGGCGTGGAGAATAAGGCTGATATGGTGCAAGAGCCTACTGACGGGCAACTTGTGTTTCGCGTGCGTGGTGGCCAGGCTGCTGCGTTTGACGAGCTTGTCCGTCGATATCAGCGGCAGGCGGCGGCGGTGGCCTATCGCCTGCTTAACAATCGGGACGATACTATGGAAGTGTCGCAAGAGGCTTTTCTGCGGGCATACGACAAGCTCGACACGCTCGACAAGCCCGAGCGGTTCGGCCCATGGCTGATGAGGATACTCAGCAACCTGGCGTTGAATCGGCGGCGATCGCGGAGCCTGCGGAAGATGGCATCGCTGGACGCACCCCTTCGCGGGGCTGACGGCGATGGCAGGGCGGACTGGACCGACCCGCCGGACGCGAACATGCCCACGCCGTTGGCCCAGGCGGCTGGGGCTGATATGCGGGAGCTGTTAGCCCGGGCGATAGATGAATTACCGGAGATGCAAAAGCAGGCGCTGGTAATGTTCAGCCTGCAAAAGATGCCACAGAAACAGGTAGCGGAGATATTGGACTGTAGCGTCGAAGCGGTGAAGTGGCACGTTTTCACAGCTAGGAAAAAGCTGAAGGACAAGTTGGCTGATTTATAGTTGGGCGAAATAATTTCAAGGGTTCGTATCATGGTTGATAAGCGAGAGACAAATTGGGAGTTTCAGATAAGTCAATATCTGGATGGCCTGCTTGACGGGCCTGCCTTGGCCAGGTTGCAGGCGCGTCTTGAGGAAGACCCGCAGCTGCGCGAAACGCTACGACAATATCAGCTGATGCAGGAGCAGCTTGACGCTCTGGGGCGAGAGGATTTGGCTATAGACTTCGACGCTCAGCGGGCGGAGATAATGGCTGAGGTTCGTCGGCGACGGACTCGTGGCTCATGGCGAGCCCGAGCGGTCAGGCCTGTGCTGATAGCTTTGTCGGTAGCAGCGGTGGTGGTGGTAGCTTGGGGAGTTTTAACCATCGCCCGCTGGACTCTGCCAGGCCAGGCTGGTCGGGTGGAATCCGTAGCTCTCAGGCCTGCCGCTCTTCAGCAGGGGCAGGCGGTCGCGTCTGTGGTAGGCCCGTTAGTGGATAACATCAAAGGTGTCGTCAGCGTCCAGGCCAGGCGAATGCAAGCATCGCCAAGCAACCCGGCTAAGTCAAGCCCAGCTGGCTTGGTCGTGGTGTCGGTAGGCGCGACGGGGCAGGCGGAAGAATGCGAAACAAAAGAGAGCCAAGCCCTGCCACCCAACGATACGGACACGTATTGGTTCTAGAAAAAGTAATCAGTAATCAGTTGTCAGTAATCAGTAAAAACAAAAAAACAGAAAAGAAAAAGTTAGACAGGATAACAGGATTGACAGGATTTTTTAACAACTCATCCCCGCTTTTATCCTGTTATTCTGTCAAAAAAAGTGTTTTGGAGAATTATCATGACGAGGCATCGAAGAAATTTTTGTTTGGGATTGGTCGCAGCGATGTTTGCTTGCCTTGGTGGGGTTGCCATGGCTGGCGAGGGTCGCAGCGGAGCCTTGCAGATGAAGCTCGACAAGCCTGTTACGCTGACGCTGCGGGATGAGCCTATTATCAAGGTTTTTGACAAGCTCAGCCGCTCTGCGGGGGTGGATTTCGAGATATCCGCTGCGACGTTGAAATTCTTGCCATATGGCAGGGCTACCAGGCTGAATGTGAGCATCCCGGGCGTTACGCTGCGACTGGCTTTGTCACAGATGCTCAGCCCGCAGGGGCTTACCTGGCTGGTCGATGGCGGGCGCATCGCGATCGTGCCTTCCGAGCCTTTGTACCGCATGTGCCGCCGGGCTACGTATGACGAGATGACCCTGCTGGGCAAGCTGTTAACCAGGCCCGTGGAGTCTATCGACGAGCTAGCCAGTGTGGTCGGCACGCTCCGCCAGGCTACCGGCGAGAAGAAACTCAAGGTGGTTTTCCCCGCGTTTATGAACAAGGCCGACTTTGCAGCTTCGTTCAAACAGGCCTCTGCCGCCCTGCCCTGCCCCGCGGCGGATTGGCTCGGGCTGTTGCTGCGGCCTATCGGGCTGACGTGGTATCTCGATGGCGACACCATCGTCGTTCTCTCGCACAAAGCACAGGTCAAGCGTCAGCTGGGCCAGGTTGTCTCGCTGCGGTACCAGAACACCAGGGTTGCCAACGTGCTGTTGGACCTGGCCCGCAAGGGTAGAGTGCAGCTGAACATGAGCCCCGGCGTGATGCAGGCCCTGCCCAGGCGGGTGCGGAAAAACTTCACGCTGATCATGGCTGACGCCAGCATCGCCCAGGCATTGGAGGTTATCTCCGGCGCGACCGGGCTGGAGTTTCCAGTTACGGACAATGGATTTTTGGTAAAGACATCGCTTTATCTGGAGGTCGGGGCTGAGGCTGCCGCGCAGAAACCCGCGCAAAAAACCGCCAAACGACGAGGCCCGCGGTATATCATCAAAACCGTCCTTCACAAAACGGATGGCCAGTCTGTCGACATGTACATTATGCCCGACGACCTACCCCCAGCTCTGCAAAAAGCCCTCCAAGCCGACCGGGCCAAAGTTATTAGAAACCTCTCAAAACACTACGGCCTGGACAAAAAATAGCCGGGTCCGCGGTTGCGGTCTGCAACCACGTTTCGGATGGCATGGCTACACCGCGGCTGCATGCGGGGTAGCCATGGGGACTGCCCCCCGTGTCATTCCCGCGAAGCTTGTCCTCGACCTGATCGGGGAGCGGGAATCCAGGGGTGCTCGCCGGGTTTCAAATTTGCCCGAGGAATGACAGGAAAAAGAATGGATTTCCGCCCGCGCGGGAATGACAAAGAAAAGAAAAAACAAAAAAAAGAACTTCGTGCTCTTCATGTACTTCATGGTGAATTTTCGTGTACCCGTGAACGGTTACGAAAAAATATGGGCGGGACGCCCAGGCTACGAAAGCTACCCGTCGATCGGTTCCACGAAGTGTTTGGTCAGTTCGTCTGTCAGGAACTCGAACGCGCTATCGACGTCGTCGAACATGCGGACGAGGTCTTTGTCTTCCTTGCTGATGACCCCAGCCTTCTGCAACGAGTCCAAGTGCAGCACCTGATTCCAAAAATCCGTGCCGTAGATAATCACCGGCACCTTGCGATGGGTCTTGTGCGTCTGCAGCAGCGTGAGTAGTTCGAACAGCTCGTCCATCGTGCCAAAGCCGCCGGGGAAGGCGAGCATAGCCCGGGCCAGGTACATGAACCAGAACTTGCGGATGAAGAAATAGTGAAACTCGAACGACAGATCCGGTGTCTGATACGGGTTTGGATGTTGCTCCATCGGCAGCGAGATATTCAGGCCTATCGACGGGCCGTCTGCTTCGCTGGCTCCGCGGTTTGCAGCTTCCATAATGCCAGGCCCGCCGCCAGAACAGATAGCAAAGCGGTTGTGATTGTTCGGCAGGGTCTTGGCCCATTCGGTCAACTTCCGTGCCAGGGCCCGGGCGTCCTCGTAGTACTTCGAATGGTTCAAATCCCGATGCGCCCGGAACAAAGCTTCCTGCAATTCGCCATTGGTTTGGCCCGCGGTATCCTGCTGCTCGATAGCCTGGAGATTCGCCTGGGCTTGCTCAGCTGATATCGTCCGGGCAGAGCCGAAGAAAACTATCGTGTCGCGGATGTTATATTTTTCGAACCTCGCCCGAGGCTCGGCATACTCGCAGAGCATACGGACTGGCCTGGCATGGGGACTGTTGAGAAAGTCCAGGTTTTTATAGGCTTTGGTAGGCCAATCAGCCCTGAGCTGCTCGATATTTTCATCGATATCCCGCGTCATGTCATGCTCCAGTACTTCCTACAATTCCCGGCCGACAGCTTCGGCTATCCGCTTTAGTGACTGCATCAGCAAGGCCAGAGCTGCGGGGGTGATGGACTGTGCTCCGTCGCTCATGGCGTGTTCGGGGTCGTTGTGACATTCGATAATCAGCCCGTCCGCTTCAGCAGCCACCGCTGCCCGACACATCGGCCCCACGAGGTGCGCATGGCCCGTGCCGTGGGACGGGTCTACCAACACGGGCAGGTGCGTCCGCTCGTGCAGCTCGGGCACCGCCGCCAGGGGCAAGGTGTTGCGGACATAGGCTTCGTACGTGCGGATGCCGCGTTCGCACAGGATGACATTTTTATTGCCCGCGTTGATGATATACTCCGCCGCGAGAAGCCATTCGTCCAGCTGACTGCTCAGACCGCGTTTTAACATGACGGGTTTGTCAACCCGGCCTGCCGCTTCGAGCAGGGCATAGTGCTGCATGTTCCGCGCGCCGATCTGAAGCACGTCAGCATACTCAGCCACCAGGTCCACCGTCTCGACGCTGACGACTTCGGTTACGATGGCCAGGCCTGTTCGCTCGCGAGCCTCAGCCAGGATTTTAAGGCCATCTTCCTGCATGCCCTGAAAACTGTACGGGCTGGTGCGAGGCTTGTAGGCTCCGCCTCGCAGACCGATGCACCCACACTGCCTGGCGGCATCAGCTACGCGGAATATCTGATCTTCGCTTTCCACCGCGCAAGGCCCAGCGATAATCCCCACCTTCCGCCCGCCGATGGGAAACTTCTCAGGCCCGATTTCTATCCGCGACCGTTCCTTGCGAACCTCCGTCGACGCCATCTTGTAAGGAGCCAGAATCGGCATGATGCGATCGACCATCGGGGCGTTCTCGATAGCACCTTTGTCCACCATCCGCTTGTCGCCGATAGCTGCGATAACCGTCCTGTCCGTGCCGTGTATCGGGTGTTCCTTCAAGCCATACTCGCGAATCAGGTCTATCACATGCTGTTCCTGCTGTTCCGTCGCGCCGGGTTTCATTACAACTATCATCTTTTATAATCCCTTTTTGGTCTAAGCCTTCTGCCAAACAGCAAACAGGATTATGAATGACAAGGCCAAAAAAGACAAACAGAAAAAATGCCAAGCCAAGCCAATCGCAGATATATTCTTGATATTGGCAGGAGATGGGCTTATGATTTTGTCGATTAGAAGTTTTAGACGAACCGTAGATGCTGGGTTGGATAGATATGACGAATAAAATCCTCCTCACGATAATTGTGGGTATGATGGGGCTTTCGTGCCTGCTGGTACCAGGCTGCGAGCCTGTGCAGCTGAGTCCTGCGCCAAAGAACCTCGCCGAGTATAGCCAAATGGGCCGGGCTGACCGACAACGATATTCCAACGAGACTGTCCTGCAGTTCAACCTCGCCCGCGTGTACGACCCGGAATTGGCCGTCAAAGAGCGATTGGCTTCCCTGGCTGTGGTGGACAAGCTGGGTCTGGAGGACGAAAATGCTCTTGCTGACCTGGCGACGCTTCTACGCGACCCGAAATGTCCCACGAAACTAGGCCGATCTGTGCTGCGATTCCTGCTGAAGCAAAATTACAGCGACCTGGCTGCCTACGTCGTGCCGCTGCTGGGCGAACTCCGCGACGACCCGAAACTGCGGGATGTCGTCGTCAAATGGATGAAGCAAAACGCCCCGCCGGAAATGTTGGCTGGGCTTGTGCGAACCTGGTCAGCAGAGCTTAACCCCGCTGGGCCTGGCGAGCAAAACTATCGCGACACGGTCAAGCAAATCACAGGCAAGCCCTGGAACTCCGCACTGCTCGAGGCGATAAACACCCAAAGCTTTACCGCCCAGAGCGAAGCCTACGACATACTGCGACAACGGGTCGACGCCAACACGCTCAGCAAACAAATCCGAGCGATGGCTGCGGCGTCCGACACGGTGCGGGCGATACAGGCGTTTATCGATTCGTTCGAGTATCTCCCGCCGACGGGAAGCCAGGCCAAGGCTTGCAAGCTGATATACAAACTGCGAACAGACATGCTGCCAGACGCGGCAAAGCTCTGGGCGGATTGGCTGGTCAGCTACAAGTTCCGGTTCGACATTCGCGACTTCCACCTGTTGAGCAGACTGGCTCGGGACCCGCTGAGAACCAGCCTGAACCGCACGGAACTCGTGCTGGAGATCGGGCGGGCATTGCGTCGGCGCAAACACCTGCGGCGGAAATTTTCCACCCGCGCAAAGGCCAGCACAGACAACTTTTGGCTGCAGGTGGACAAGCTGAGCATGGCTGACCTTTGGAACATCTACCTGCTGAACGAGATGCTCTCTCGCCCGAGGGTGCGGGCGTCGCTTAGGCTGATGGCTGACGGCGACTTGGCTGACACCCACAGTGCGTGGGGTGGGCTGATTTTCTACCAGAACGGCCAGGCTGAAGCTACGCTGTACCCGCCGGACCCGCAGGCGGGGGCCAACGACCAGGCATATCAGCCTACGCGCAGGCTTGCTACCGACGGCATGGATTCGCTGTGCCGATTCACAGGCCATTTCGAAAAAATCCGCAACGCCGAGAGGGCCTGGCCAACCGCAACGGAACTAGCCCAGGCCAAAGCCCAGGATTTCTGTGGCCTGATCCTCACCAGACTAACCAAAAACACCTTCTGCGCACACTACTACAACCCA
>JAOZNE010000106.1:4868-6758 GCA_029933955.1 Phycisphaerae bacterium | reverse complement strand
ACCAACTTCGATCTGATCCTCTGCATGGGCAACACCCTCCCGCACTTGCTGAGTCTCGACAGCCTGGCCCAGACGCTCGCGGGTTTCAGTAAACTGCTGAACAGCCCAGGCCATCTCGTGTTGCACCTGCTGAACTACGAAAAAATCCTGGCTGGACAGGAGCGAATCGTCGGCATCAGCCAAGGTGGGCAGAGCGAGTATATCCGCTTTTACGACTTCATCGACCCGCTGGTCCGCTTCAACCTGCTGGAGATAGACCACAGCCAAAAGCCCCCAACCCACCTGCTGCACGAGACCACACTACGGCCGCACACCGCTGAACAACTGCAAGATATTCTAACCAGCCAGGACTTCAAAAAAATCGAAACGTTCGACGGGCTAAACTTTAGCCCATACAACTCCGCCAACTCCGACACACTCCTGATAATAGCAACCAAATAGCGCACCGCAAAAATCATAAGCCGCAGTCTGACTTGTCGCCTCGCAGTTTCGCCAGGCCATGGGGCAGGGCTGGGAGGATGGCTTGGAGATTTTCGGTCGCTCCTCGCAGCGAGCCTGGCAGGTTTACAATGAGAGTTCGCCCGCGAATTCCCGACCCGGCTCGGCTAAGCATGGCTCGGGGCGTCTTTTTCATGGACTCCGCCCGCATAGCTTCGTCCAGCCCGGGCGTCGGCCTTTCTATGACCTCCGCGGTTGCTTCGGGGGTAACGTCGCTGGGCGAAAAACCCGTCCCGCCGACCGTAGCCACGATGTCAATAGTGTGTCCGTCGCAATAATGCGTCAGCCTATCGACAATTTTCCGGCGGTCGTCGGGGAGAACCTCTGGCCGATATATATGCGCCCCCAGCCCGGCCCGGAGCAACTCAGCCGTCGCAGGCCCAGCGGTGTCTTCAGCCTGACCCGCGGCACAGCGGTCGGATATCGTCAGCACGACGGCTTGAAATGTCGCCGGCGGAATTGCTTGGAGAATCTCCACCGCGTCGCCAGGCCGGACCAGACCGGGCGATTCTACGCGGGCGAACAGGCCTAGTTTCGGCATAATGCACTCGCCGGTAGCCTGGCTGATTTTGCAAGGCTTATGACAAACCTTGCCGATCTGCGTAACGCTCAGCTCGACCCCCCTGCCGATGCGAATTCTGCTGCCAAGCCCCAGCCCAGCCAGCTCGACCCCGGAGGTAATAACGTTCTCCGCGAACGCGCCGTCCTTGAGACAAGGCAGTTTTTTCCGGGCGACAGCGATGTCCTCCGCCGCCAGCAAGCTCACCTGCCGATGGCCCGGCCCGGCGTGCGCGTCGCCCACAATACCATGGCCAGCCCGAAACTCCGCCTGCGAAACAGGCCCCTTGGGCGTACCCTTAACCTTGCTTATACACAACGCGTCAATCTTGCTCATCGGACAGCTCCCGTTTCCAGAGGCCACTCTTGCCGCCACTTTTTTCCAGCAGTTGCACCGGGCCTATGGTTATCCCCTTGTTGGCGGACTTTACCATATCGTACACCGTCAAAGCCGCGATGGACACCGCGGTCATGGCTTCCATCTCTACGCCGGTTCGCCCGAGGCAGCTCACCCTTGCGACCAGCCAAACGCGCGGGCCTTGGACGCTCGCCGAGACATCCACGAAGTCCAGACCCAGCGGATGACACATGGGAATCAGCTCAGCTGTCCGCTTGGCAGCGAGTATTCCCGCAAGCCTGGCCGTGGCCAGGACCTCACCTTTAGCCAAGCCGCCCGCTTTGGTCAGCTCATCCGCCACCGCCAAGCCAACGTCCACCCACGCCTCCGCCATAGCCTCTCTGCCAGTCGGCGACTTGCCGGAAACATCCACCATCCTAGCCCGCCCGCCAGGCGAAACATGCGAAAGTTTTTTCTCGTTATCCATACTTGCTCCA
>JAOZNE010000106.1:0-4768 GCA_029933955.1 Phycisphaerae bacterium | reverse complement strand
AAAAAACGAATGACACGAATTTTTTTTGTTATCTAAAAAATCTTCAATCCCTTCATGGTCTTCATGGTGCGATATATTTTTGGTATTGGTCATTCAATGGTCATTGGGCATTTGGGCCTTGGCCATTTTTTTCGTCATTCGTTATTCGTCATTGATTCCTCATTCGGGCTTCGGAATTCGTCATTTGCTGTTTTTTCCTATTGCCTACTTGCCTATTTCTCTAAAATCATCCTCCGACCTGTGCCATATTTTTGGCTTGGTCGAAGTTTTTGTTTGTTCTTTTGTGGGTCAATACGTCCTGGACAGCTTGGCGTATTTTTTGCGATACGCGTTGCTCGTCGGTCTCGTCTCGCAACAGGTCTCGGATATTCACGCCCTTGCTGCTGCGTGCCAGACAGCCTATCAGGTCGCCCGCAGCGGTCAGTCTCACCCTGTTACACTCGCGGCAGAAAGGCTGCGTTGTCGAACTGATAACGCCGATTCGACCAGCCAGGCCATCAGCGGTTTTCAGGCTGAAGGGTCGAGTCGAGCTGCCAAGCTTTGGCGCGATGGGCCGGAGCGACTCGCACTGCAAAGTCGCGTCGCGTCGCAGATTTTCGAGAGTTTCCGCGGAGGATACGAACAACTGCTCGTGCGAATCAGCTGCCGGGCCAAAGGGCATAAGCTCGATGAACCGCAGCATCAACCCTCGGGAAACAGCAAGCCGCACAAGCGCCCCAGCCTCGGCGTCGTTCAAGCCTCGCAGCATGATGGCGTTTAGCTTTACCGCCAGGCCCGCGGCAAGGGCGGCGTCGATGCCGCGGCTGATTTTCGCCGGGCCATCGACGATAGTGTTGCCGGTGAGTTTCGTGTATGTCGCCGGGCGTAGCGTGTCGATGCTGACATTAACCCGCCGGAGTCCCGCGCGTTTCAGCTCCGCTGCCATCTGGGCCAAGGCCAGGCCATTGGTCGTCAGCGCGATGTCCACTACTCCAGCCTCAGCGAGCATTCGCACCAGTTCGCCCAGGCCTCGCCGCAGCAAAGGCTCGCCGCCGGTGAGGTGCACCTTGCCCAGGCCTGGCCCGTCGCGCAGCAGTTTCACCAGGCGGAGAATTTCCTCGTATCGCAGGATGTCCCTGTGGGCGAACAGCTCGACGCCGCCAGCTGGGATGCAGTAAACGCAACGGTTCTGACAGCGGTCGATAACGGATACCCGCAACGTAACAGGCCCTGGCCCCAGCCCAGCCTGGCCAGCGGTTGGCGTATTTGTGTTGCTCATTTCCACGGCTGGAATTGTACCACAGCCCCGGCCGGAATGTCGCGTCCGTTGGCGGGAATAAGCACTACCCCCTCAGCCCGGCAGGCAGCTATGAGGTCAGCTGAGCCTGCGGAGTTTACCAGTTCGACAGCCGCCCCTGCGCGGGTTTGGACCACTCGGGCCAGGCGAAACACCGTCCGTCCACCCCTGGGCTGGCAGGGCAGAGCCTTGACTGTGGGCAGCTTGACCAGAGGACAACACTCGCCCTGTGCGACGCCGATGAGCCTGCGCAGGGCCGGTGCCACGAGCGACCAGAACCCCGTCAGCACGCTTACCGGATTGCCGGGCAGGCCGAAGATGCACCGGCTGGCGCCCAGCGTCGCGAAGAGTTGTGGCTTGCCCGGTTTCATCCGCACGCCATGGAAACGAACCCGCCCACCAATGGCCCGCACTGCCTCTGGGACAAAGTCGCAGTGCCCCACTGACACGCCGCCGGTGATGATAACCACGTCGTGCGACCTGGCTGCGGCGCGAAGTTGGGTTGCGATTTTCCGCGGATCGTCGGGTACGATTTTTCGCCGGGCGGCGATTCCCATCGAAGCCAGGGCCCCCTGCAAAGCTGGGCCGTTGGAGTCTCGCAACTGGTGCGGGGCGACCGTCTGGCCCGGCTCGCGAACTTCCGCGCCGGTGCAGATGATGGCGACCTTTGGCATGGGCCTGGTGCGGACGGCTGAAGCTCCGACCATCGCGCAGACGCCCACCGCTGCGGGCGTGAGAGCCTGGCCTTGCTTCAGCAGCACGTCGCCCCGGCTGGCTTCCTCTGCCCGCTTGCGAATGTTCAGCCCAGCCTGGGCAGAGGCGCGAATGATAATTTCGTTGTCGTCGCGCCCGGTGTCCTCCAGTCTGACCACAGCGTCAGCGCCCGGCGGAACGTTGGCGCCGGTGAGTATCGTCGCACATGTGCCCCGCTGCACCCGCGGCCTGGCCTTGCTGCCAGCTGCGACCTCGCCGATTAGCTCGAGCCTGGCTGGAACCCTGGCTACATCCGCGGCCCGCACAGCATAGCCATCCATCGCTGAGCGGTCCGCGGGTGGCTGGTCGCGGTCGCACCGCACATCCCGGGCCAAGACAAACCCGCCGACAAGAACATCCGCCAAGTCAAGTCTGGCTATTTTCAAAGGCTTAACATGCCGCAGCACAGTATCCAAAGCGTCCTGGGTAGATATCAACATCGTAACTTTCTTGGAAAAAAGTAATCAGCCTGCAGTAATCAGTAAAAGCAAAGTCCACGGATCGCACTGATTAAAAAAGGATTTCACGGATTTTTTTGATCAAAAAAAAATCCGTGTAATCCGTGGACTCCTATTTGCCTATTGCCTACTTCCCTAATTTCTGTCTTTCCTTGGCGTATGGTTCGCTGGCGGTCTCTGGTGGGCGTTTCAAGGCCAGGGACAATATCACAGCCGAGAGGAACATCAGCAGGAAGCCGCTGAATTTCAAGCCATACGCTCCGACGACATTGGCGAATTCCTTGGCGTCGGCCCTGGCCAATCCACAGGCCCGGCCAATGCTTACCAACGCGCTGCCAGCTCCCAACAGCCCTGCCACCCCAGCCAAGATAACCATCGCCAGCGTTATTATCCGCACGCGCCGAGAGACGCGTCCAAAGGCAACCGCGTACCATATCGCCAGCGTGGCTGGGAGAAGAATAGCTGCGTGATGATCCCATGTCCGCTGGTTCAGCAGCAGAATCGCCAGGAGTACCATCGCATAATGCAGCCCGCGTCTGCCGTCGTCGCGGGCCAATTTTCGCCAGCCTATCGCCCAGGCCATCAGCAAAACCACCGCCCCCTGAGCCAGCTGAATCAGCCGCTTTACCAGCGTCGGGTCCAGGCTCACCAGGGCTATCCAATGGAATTGTCGCTGGCTCGCGTAGGTATTGTCGTCGGCGTTCCAGTAGATATTGCCCCCCTCGTGCCCGCCAAGCAGATATCGACCAAGCACCGCGGGGAGCGACTGATTGACATGGATGGGATACCACGAGCCGCCCACGCCCTTGAATATAAGGTTGTTTAGCCAAGTCTCGGCCAGCTCGGCATAGTGCCCCGGGCCAAGTGCCCCAGCTGGGACTACCACCGCCAATAGCACCAGCCCAGCCAGGCAGCCCAGCAAGAGCTTCCAGTTCCGCTGATAAAGCCAATACAACACGAACAACGCCGGCGTCATTTTGATGCAAATCGCCAGGGCCAAGGCCACCCCAGCTGCAGCCTGGGCCCCGCGACGATAAAGCCAAAGGTGCAACACTATCGCGCCGAGGACGAAGATGTTGGTGTTGGCGTGCTGGATGTCGCCGATGGCTGACTGCACCCACCAAGCCACCGCCAGGGCGACGAGCCAGTCCGGCATGCGGAGGTTTTTGTGGTTCGCCACCCGCACCGCCCCCAGGGCAGCAGCTACGATGACCAACACCTTGAGAATCGAGAAGACCAGCCCGCCAAGCCAAACTGGCCCCAGAGCAAAGGGCGTCAGCAGCATCACCGTAAAGGGCATGTTCGGGTGCAGCGCGACGCTTTTCCCGTAGTCGATAGTCTTGCCCATGCGCCGATACCGCCGATGCCGCTGACTAAGCTGATCGATGGTTTCGTAAATATTCTCGCCAGCCCAGAAAGCTCGCACCGCCTTGCGCCAACGGTTGACCGCACCGGCATGGGCCTTGGGAGGCCTGGGTGGCAGTTGAACTTCGGCGGGATCGCCAGAATCGCTGGCTGCGAGTTTCTGATGGTAAGCCTGGGCTTTGCGATGGTTCTTGAGCGTCTTGTGTTGCAGCTGAACCACCGGCACGATAAGAGCTGTCGCCAGGGCGATGTAGACAGCCACCCGCGCGACAGTCAGCCTGCCAAGTTGCGACGGGGTAGCCTGGCTCGGCATGGTCGTTTCATACGGCAGAGACCAGCTGGGCTTGCCAGGCCCAGACGCAGCCGGCTTGGTTTTGACATTATTCATGGTGCGGACTTTATCAGACAAGCGGGCAATAGGCAAATAGGGAATAGGAGTCCACGGATTACATGGATTTTTTTGAAGAAGATTACACGGACTTTTTTTGATTAAAAAAAATCCGTAAAATCCTTTTTTAATCAGTGCAATCCGTGGACTTTGCTTTTGCTGATTACTTTTGTGGAACAGGGAAATGTCGCACCCCCTCGGCGGGGATGGCATTTTTCGTCTATTTCTCTAGCTGGGGCGTCGCGATATCCTTGAGCTTCCAGACATGAACCAGAGACTTGTCCCCGTCGCCTCGGGGTTCGATGACATAGAGCAGCCCGCCAGCTGGGTCGAACGCAGCTGCTCCCAGGCGGTGCATAGCACGAGGCCTGGCCTGGAACAAAAATTTGCTTATGTCCATCACCGCGTATGGCTGAGGCTCATGTGGCTTGGCTTGGCCCTGGGCTACCGCAGCCAGGTCGGCGGGATCGTAGAATAATATCTGCGGCGCGAAATTCGTAGACCACCACCCACGCTGATCGTTCGGAT
>JAOZNE010000105.1:3710-6793 GCA_029933955.1 Phycisphaerae bacterium | reverse complement strand
ACTAATCAACTAGTTAACCAATCAACCAGCTACTCAAACCGGTCGGTTTGAATTTATTAGTGTTCATTCGTGGTTCTTTTCTGTGAACGGATTACGCGGATTTCAATCTTCGATACTTACTTTCATTTCGTTGGAGTTGGCTTTTAGTTCCGGGGCGTACATCGCGCTTGCTTTGGTTGGCAGTGCGCTGAACTTGCCCGGTATTTCCGCTCGCATTCGATACCGCAAGCTATGCTGCCCGCGGGCGAGTTTGCGAATGAAAAACGTTACCCGCTCGTCGCGCAGCTCCATGTACGCACGCATGTCGTTGTCGCCATAGCCGCTGCGCAGGTCGACCGGCTCGAAGCCCGCGGCCTTGATGTCCTCGAGCATGATGTACTCGTAGTCGTTCTTGCTTTCGATGCTCAGCTCGATCTCGACGAGGTCGCCACTTTTGAGCAGGGGTATTTTTTTACCGCTCTTGTCAAATGGCGTGGGCAGGGGCACTCGCTTATATTTCTCGACGCGTTGGCTGACCGCCTGACCATGCCCGCCGGCGACTTTGATGGCCTTTTTCACAGGCTGGAGTTTGTAATACTTCCGCGTAACTTTTATCTCAAGCCCAGCCTTGCCGATGGGATCCTGCAGGGTGAAGTTCGTCAGATACGCGTTGAAATAAACAGGCCCGCTGCCCTTGCGGCGTATCGTAATGGTATGCTCGCCGGTCGAGAGAGCCAGGCCTTCCAGCACGAGTTTGTTGTCAAAGGTCAGCGGGTTCGACTTGTCGATTTTGACGCTCTTGGCGAGCTGGCCGTCGATAAGAATTTCGACGGTCATGTTTGGCTCGTCCTCGCCCGAGGCCTGGAGATAGTCCGCAAAGGCTTCGACGCAATAAGCGGTGTCCCGCGTGGAGTTCCAGTAGGTTCCGTGTCGCCGATTGTTCAGCAGATATTTCACCAGGCCAGACGCCACCTTGCCGCGCGGCTCCGTCAGGCATAACAGCTTGAGGTACCACGCCATCGCCTCGTTCTCGCTGCCATACCATCGCCACCAGTTGCTACGTGGCAGTTTCAGCCAGGCTGACTGGTTCTCGTCGTCCTGCACGAGATATTGGCCTATGTTTTTGACGAGCATGTCGCGTTTTTGGATGTCGCCGATTTTGTGGCAAGCCTCGCCCAGCAGGGCCAGGGAATAGACGCTCAGCTTTAGTCTGTCGCGGTACAGCCGCTCACGCATCTGGGGGCTGTCGACCTTGCCGCCGACGAGAACGTTATAGACCATCGCGTCGAGATTGCTAGGCTGGGACTTGGCGGGCCAGTCGTGCTTGCCATTCTCCCACAGCTTCAGCCGACGCAGCTGCTCCGCCTGGTGTTGCTTTAGCCAATCGACCCCGCGCTGCAACACACCCGGCACGATAGCCACGCCGTTGTCCCGCGCGATAAGCAACCCGCGGACGACCAGGGCGGTTGTGTGCGGGTAACTGCTCTGGCCCCCGCCAGAGAACCAGCCCCACCCGCCATCGAAATTTTGCATACTCGTAAGCATAGCCAGCGAGGTTTTGACCACGCTCCCCAGCTCGGCCTGGCTGAAGACGGGATTGCGTTTGACCCATGTTTTACCGTCCCATTTCATCGTGCCGCACAGCCTCTGCCAGTCCTTCCGCCGCTTGGCGTCGTCGCCGATTTCCTGCGCGTTGAGGTTGGTAATTTGCTTCTCGAGAGCTGACAAATCCACGCCCGTTTTCTTCAGCGTCTGCTGCGTGATGACCGCCGGGAGGAACCGGTTGAGCGTCTGCTCGGTGCAGCCATACGGGTACTCTATAAGGTACGGCAGGGCATCCATCATAGCCCCCGCCAGCGTGGGCGAGTATCGAATCTCCAGCCGAGTTGCCTCGGGGCGACGCTCGGCGGGGATGTTTATATTCACGGTCGCAGCCTTTTCGTCAGGCCGAATCACGCCGCAAAAACTCTCCGTCTTCAACATACCGTGAACGTAAACCGGCATGGTCATCGCCATCGCGTCGGACTCCTCGTCCGTAGTCGCTTTGACGGTAATTTTGGCTTGGCCCTCGCGCAGAACCTTCACCCGCCAATCGACTCGCACCTCGCCGCCAGCTGGAACTTCGACGGTTCGGACGGATTCATGCCCCAGCTTGTGTTCAATCAGCCCAAGGATGCCCTTGGGCAGCTCGAGCGTAACCTTCGCGGTTTTCTTCGTCTTGAGATAATTATGCACGTTGGCCGAGAGGACGACCTCGTCGCCCTGGATGAAAAACCTGGGGGCTTGTAGCCGGACGATGACATTCTTGGTGGTAACGGCCTCTGCGGCACCCTGGCCCACGCGACAGCCCGCGCTCATTGCCCAGGCGATGGTTTTCCACGTCGTGAGATTCTCCGGCATGGTTACCTCGACCTGGGCCAGGCCGTCCGGGCCTGTGGTAACCTCGCCGACCCACAGTGCAGTGTCTGCGAATTTCGTCCGCACCGTCGGAGCAACCTGCTGCCCGCCGCCCATCGCAGCGGCGCCTTCTTCTTTCATGACGGAACTTTTTGACGCATCCATCGCAGCCATGGGCAAGACGCCCCTTGACTGCGACGCGAAGAAGGTTGCGCGCGTGGGACTGCCCTTGAATTTCTTCCTGGACATAGTCTTAATTCTATTCTCCGGGCCAGGCTCGCCTGCTGCACCCTGGCCGAATATGCCGATGTTGCCCATCCGCTCGGCTTTGGGTTTTACGAGGTTGCCGGTGTGCCGTGCGAGATTATTTTGGCCTTGCGGGCTGTGGTGCCGTTTCCATTTCCAAAAGAACTCCTTGATGTTCGGCACATTCCCGCCGCCGGAGATATACTCCAACGCCTTGTCGTACATCGTTATCACGACCGACCCGACCACGGGCATCCCAGCTGCGTCCAACAAGCGAACTTTCACCTTCGCCCGCTGGCCTGGCTTGTACCGTGGCTTGGGCGTCTCGCCCATGCTCTTTTCAGCCTTCCCAACATTCTCACAGCCGGGGGCGGCTGTACTACATTTTATTTCGTCTGTCTGCACTTCCACCTTCAACACTCGCTTGGCTGGGGGGACTACTATCTGCCGACACTCGGTGT
>JAOZNE010000105.1:0-3610 GCA_029933955.1 Phycisphaerae bacterium | reverse complement strand
TCCACCTTCAACACTCGCTTGGCTGGGGGGACTACTATCTGCCGACACTCGGTGTGCACCTCGCCGTCGGCGATGGCGACAGCTTCGACGAAAAAGTTCGGCATATCCTTGATGCTCACGTCGATGGTTTCGACGGTGCTCTTGCCCGTCAGCCTGAGCATTTTTGGCCGCAGGTACACGCCGCCGCTGGGCCTGAGGAACAACATCACTGTGCCGCCGGGCCTGTCCGTGCTGATGCGAAGACGCACCTTGTCCCCGGGCGCGTAGTGTTTTTTGTCCGGCGTGATTTCCAATGCTGCGAAGCGATAGCTGTCTCCAACATCGCCCTGGCCCCAGACGGTGAAGACATAGCCGCCCTCTTCGACGTGGCCCTTGGCGTCGCGCAGTTTGTAGCTCAGCCGATATTGGCCAGGCCGCGAAGCTTTTATTTTCAGCTTGGCCAGGCCGGCCTTGTCGGTAGCCAACTTCCACCGCTGCACTTCCTGCTCGGCGGGCTTGCCGTCTTTGTATGTAATTTTCATCAGCCTTGCCGTGCCCGCACCAGCCACGCCCGCTCCGTCCAGCCGACGGGCCTGGAAGCTCGCTCGCACGGTGTCGCCAAGGCGGTAAAATCCACGCCCAACCCATGCGTAGACCTTGAAAGGCCGGCGGGCTACCAGCACGCTGCCCGCGCCGACGATAGTTCGGCGGGACTTGTCGGTAACCTCGACGGTGATGGCATACTTGTGATCCTTGTCCGGGTGAATCGCCTTGGCCAGTGAGGTGTCGATGGTGATCTCAGCCAGGCCGTCCGGGCCGATTTGCACGGTGTTCTCCGCGACAAGTTCAGGCCTGGGCCTGGGCCTCCAGCGGTGCCACCAAGGCCAAGGCCTGCCGCAGCCCCAATTGCCCCAGCCCTTCAGCCAGGGGTAGTCGTAGCCGAACCACCAGTACCCGCTGCCGAAAAGCCAATCCCATCGGCCCGGCGGGTACCAGTTGGCATCTGCCCGGGTTCGCATGACCTTGTACTTGACCTTCGCGTCTGTTACCGGCGAGCCGAAATAGTATTTCGCCTGGATTTTCACAGCTATTTTTTCGCCCAGCGCGACAGGCTCTCCCGGGGCCTTGACTGTAACCTCAAACTCGGGCTTCTTGTATTCCTCGACGCGGAAACTCAGCCGCCCATGCCAACTACCGTTTTTCGTTTCCGTCTCCAGCCGATACGCTCCGAGCATAGCTTTGGCTTCCAGCTCCATCTCACCGCCCGAGCCGCCGAAGCGGTCCAGCTTGAAAGTCTTGGTGAAAATTTTCTCGCCGCGCGGGTTCTTCGCCACCAGCTGCACCCTCTGCCCCGCCAGCGGACTCAGGCCCTTGGCCCCGTAACGGGCGCGGTTCACCCAGAACCTGAACTTGACCTTTTGGCCAGGCCGATACACGGGCCTGTCCGTCATAATGAAGGTCTTGACACTGTCATAGTTTCGCTCGTGCCACCTGCCATGCCACACGCCGGAGAACCCCATGTAGGCAAGTCGGCCCGCTTTCGTCCGGGCCATCACCAGCCAACTCAGCTCGCGAGGCTGCTGCTTTTCGCCCAGCACGACCTGCCCGTCGGCGTTGGTGAACTCCGCGAAATTCGCGAACTCCCATGTGCTGAGGCGTTTCTTGTTTTCCCACTGTCGCCTGTTCTGCCAGCCGAAAAACTCCACATTGGCTCCGACGATAGGCTCGCCGGTAATGGCGTCAGCGACGAAATACATCTGCTGCTTTTTGTCCAGCCGCTTGGAAACAATCGCGGTGTCCGCAAGCCAAAGCACGATGAAACTTGTGTTGCCGCTGGCCATCTTCGCCCGCAGCAGATACGCCCCGCCCTTTTGCAACGGCGTAGCCACGGTGATGCGTTTGTCAAAATGTCCCGCGCGAGGCTCAAGCTCCATCGACCAATTGGCAACCTGCTTGCCGAGGTACTTTTTCTGGTTCTGATGCACCAGCCGATAGCCCAGGTTCTCGACCTGAGTTTCTCGCCACGGCCTTTTCTCAGGCTGACTTTTGAGATAACTTTTGACGTCTTGCAGGAGTTTTTCGATCTTTATTTTATGAGCGGTGAAGTGCACCTTCTTGCCGTTGCGGAACCGCAGTTGCACCGTCGCCCCAGCCCCGGCAGGCTGAGTGAGGACAGGCTCGAACATGCACCAGTTGCCGACAATTTGCCTCAGCCGCTTGACGTGCGAATTGTTAGTGCCAGGCCCGCACTGCTTGATAGTCCGCCGCCAAAGCCTCGCCGCCTTGGTATACTGTCTGCGGTTTTCGAAGATTCTGCACAGCTGCCTCAGCGAGCTGCTCTGCAGGCCTTGCTTGTCCCGGGCCAGCTGACGATACATTTTTATATAGTCGAACTCCGCCGGCAAGGTCAGCCTTTTCACGCCGCTGGCCAGCTTGGCGATGGTCTCGTTTTCCTTCAGCGTGTGAAGCTCCCATGTGCCGGTTTTTTGCGGGCTGGCGGAATTTTCCGCCTCCGAATATCGCCCGAAAAATCCCCCGCCATAGCTAGCTATGGTCTGCACGCCGAATTGGCTGTAGAGGAAGTCCGCCAGCGCTCTTGTCGCGCGGGGTTTGAGGTGCGGGTCGCGCCTGGCAGCCTCTGCCAGAGCCCATCGCCAACGCTCGCCGTCGTTTTTCGCAGCTTTCCAGTTGGCTGGCTGGTAGTAGAAAACAGGGTTCCCCGCTGCGTCAACCGGTGCGCCGAGAGTCCCCGAGCCGCGATGGTATCGAATTTCCTCGTAGTCCGGCAGCCCGGACAGGTCGGTGAGATACTGCAATCTCCAGGACTGCCGCGAGTCGCCATGTCGATTCACCATCCCCGCCAATTCCGTGTAGAACCTGCCGACCTGGGAGTTTTTTTTGTCGCCGATGAGTGTCATCGCCCGGGTCATTAGTTGCAATGCTCGCACTCGGTCGCGGGCGATGCTGCTGACGCGACGTCCGCCGCCCCGGTGCGGGCCTCGACGAAATTGGCCTGAGATAATATAGCCGGTGCTGTTGCCGCCGATGAGCGTCCTGGCTGCTCTCCAGAGCAGTTGCCAATTGCGGGGGTGCTTGGCGATGACGCTTTGGCGGAAGGTGTCGACCTGGTCGTATTGACCTAGTTGTCGCAGGCAGGCTATCGCAGCATCGAAATTGTCGCCCGGGGATTTGGTGTCAGCTGATAAGGCCAACTTCGAGAAAATCGCCAGCGCGTCTTTGTAGTTGCCCTGCTGGCGGAGTTTGCGAGCCTGCTTTTCGAGCTGGGCTTGGCTGGGTGGAGTAGCTGGGCTGGCGAAAACTATCGACAAGCCCACGACAGAGATAAGCAGAATCAACAGAGTAGCCATTCTTGCGTGTTTCATAGCGGTTCCTTTCCCGTTCGAACCTGCGTAAATGATAACCGCTGACGACCGGAAATTACAGCAACTGTTCACACAAAAACAAGAACTACGGATAAACACGGATGTACATAGATGTACACAGATAACTAAAACGTAATCGTTCACGCTTTTTTTCTGTTCAACCCCTTGTATCTTATATTTTTGGCTGCTGATTGACGGTAGGATGTATTTGTGTGGCATTGCTTTGGCGAACCAGAGCAATGCCGGCT
>JAOZNE010000006.1:3706-22547 GCA_029933955.1 Phycisphaerae bacterium | reverse complement strand
TCCGTAGCGAAGTCGTTGGCCAGGTCGCAAACTTCGCCCATGTTCCCCGCGACGATTATCGCGCAGTATTTCTCCAGCATTTCGCGCGTAGCCTCCTGCCTGCCGAGCTGGGCTAACTGTTCTTCCAAAGCTATCACCACATCGCTGGCCAGGTCTGGGCAGTCCGTCACCAGCACCGCTGAGCCTGGGTTGTGTTCCGCCTGGGCCAGCAGGTCAGCAGCTATCCACGCCGGCGGAGCAGTGGCGTCGGCGACGATAAAAACCTCGCTCGCCCCAGCTACGGAATCTATACCCACAAGCCCGCAGAGTTGACGCTTGGCCTCGGCTATAAACGCGTTGCCCGGGCCTACGATTTTGTCCACCGCGGGGATGCTCTCCGTGCCCAGCGCCGCCGCTGCGATGCCTGCTGTGCCACTGACGCGATAGACCTCCGAGACGCCCAGCTCCCCAGCCAGGGCCAGGAGCATGGGGTTTACCGCCCCGCCAGCTGGTGGGGTTATCATAGCTATTTCCGGCACAGCCGCGACCTGGGCGGGGACGACCGTCATCAGCACGCTGGACGGATATATCGCTCGCCCGCCCGGCACGTAAACCGCTGCCCGGTCGACGGGGGTGTATCGCACGCCTAGTGTCCGCCCGCCGCGCTGCAATGCTGGGGGAGCCTGGATGCGGATGTGCTCTTGATACTCGCGGATGTTCGTAGCCACGCGACGAACCAGGGCCAGGAACCCAGGGTCAGCAGCGGCATGGGCAGCAGCTATTTCCTCGCTACTCACCCGCAGTTGGCCTGGCGAGAGGGTAACCTTTTCCACCTTGGCGGTCAGGTCGATAACAGCCTGGTCGCCGCGGGTTTTCACATCGGCGATAATGTCCCGCACGACCGCTGGGATATCGAGCTGCTCGTTCTGCCCGGCTGCGGCCAACTCTCCAGCCCGGAGCATGTCCCGCAGGGTTTGGACGTCAGAGTCAAACGTGTCGCAACCTTGTCTAATAATTTTTATTTTCAGCGTCATGGTAGCTATACTCTACGCCATGGGCTTGGGATTTTCTAGCGTCTTGTTCGCGGGCTGCCGGCGGGCTATAATCGCTTGTGGAAACTTTGGAATCGAGGCCTGATATGGAACTGACGATAAATGGTGAAAAACAGACGCACCCTGCCGGCTTGACCATGGCAGCCCTGCTGGAGTTATTGGATATGGAGCCGACGCTGGTAGCGGTGGAGGTCAACTGCCAACTCGTCCCCCGCAGACAGCATAGCCAAACCACCCTGCACGACGGCGACGTATTGGAAATCGTAAGCCTGGCTGGGGGAGGGTGAAAATTTTTGATTGCGGATTGCGGATTTTGGATTTCGGAAACAAAAAAACTGGATTCCCGCCTGCGCGGGAATGACAAACATAGAAAGAGAAAATAGAAAATGAGTAATGACGCTATAAAAATAGGGCCTTTCGAGTTTACCGATAGATTGTTCGTCGGCACGGGCAAGTATGCTACTTACGAACTCATGCGCGACGCCCTGGCCTGCAGTGGCTGCCAGGTCGTTACCGTTGCGGTCCGGCGGGAGCGGATGCTCGATGGCGATGGGCGAAATATTCTGGACTTCCTCGACCCGCAAGCTTACACGCTGCTGCCGAACACAGCGGGTTGTTTCACAGCTGACGACGCGGTGCGCACGGCCAGGCTTGGCAGGGAACTGCTCGAGGGTATCGACAACCCAGGCTCAGCGTGGGTTAAGCTGGAAGTGCTGGGCGACAAAAAAACGCTGCTGCCGGATCCTCTCGGCACGCTCGAAGCCCTGGCCAAGCTGAAGAAGGACGACTTCACGGTGCTGTGCTACACCTCCGACGACCCCATCATGGCCCAGCGTCTAAAGGACAGCGGAGCTGACGCCGTCATGCCCGCCGGCGCACCGATAGGGTCTGGCCAGGGTATTTTGAACCCCTGCAATATCCGCATTATCCTGGAGCAGCTCAAAGCCGACGACGCGGATTTCCCCATCATCGTCGACGCCGGCGTGGGCACAGCCAGCGACGTTACCGTCGCGATGGAACTCGGAGCCGACGGCGTGCTGCTGAACACAGGCATTTCCGGAGCGAAAGACCCGCTGAAGATGGCCCAGGCGATGCACCTGGCCCTGCAGGCTGGTCTGCTGGCCCGGCGAGCTGGACGGATACCACGCAAACTCTACGCCACCGCGTCAAGCCCAATCGAAGGCGTCATCGGCGCGGACTAGAAATTATCCCCCAGCTATCATGTGGCACAGCCGAGGGCGGCTGTGCTACGGGCGAGGCTTTGACAGTGGCTGGTGAAATGATATGATGGCGCAGCTATGAATACAATTCCGATAGACATTCCGTTTGGCCTGGTCGAGGATTTTTGTCAGCGACATCATATTCGCAGACTTGCTTTGTTTGGCTCGGTATTGCGAGAGGATTTCAAACCCGACAGCGACATCGATATTCTGGTGGAGTTTGAGCCGGGCCATGTGCCAGGCTTGGCGTTTTTCGGAATGGAACGCGAACTCTCCGAAGTATTCAAACGCAAGGTGGATTTGAATACCCCCGATTTTATTAGCCCTTATTTCCGCGACGAGGTACTTCGCGAAGCGCAGGTGCAATATGACGCAGCATGACGACGGCACAAGGCTGCGGCATATGCCCGATGCCGCCCAAGAGGCGTTGGCTCTTATCGAGGGCAAACCCCGTAGCGAGGTAGATAGCGACCGTGTTTTATCTTTGGCTATAGTCAGGCTGCGGGAAATCGTCGGCGAAGCGGCAAACCATGTTTCGGAAAGTCTTCGCTTGCAACATCCGAATATACCCTGGGCTGATATTGTCGGCTTGCGCAATCGACTGATTCATGGCTATGATTCCATCGATATGGATGTTCTCTGGCAGGTGTTGAACAAAGACCTTCCTGTTCTAACGCAACAACTGCGTGTCATCGGCACTGACTTATGAAACACGAGCATATAAAAGGTTTGTCGAATGTGCCGGGCAGCTTGGCTGGTTGCGTTCTGACGATGGGTAACTTTGACGGCGTTCATCGCGGGCATGGGCGGATACTGTCCCTGGCCCGCGAGCTGGCGGCGAGCAACGGGGGCAAGGTCGTCGCGATGACATTCGACCCGCCGCCGGACCTGGTGGTTCGCCCAGCTGACGCGCCCAAAAGGCTCATGCCGCACGAGGAAAAAGTTCAGATGCTTATCCAGGCGGGGGCTGACGTGGTGGTAACCGCCAAGCCCGACCGGGCGATGCTGATGATGCCAGCCTGCGATTTCCTCCGCGATATTATCGTAGCGAAGTTCTCGCCGAGGCACATCGTCGAGGGGGAGAATTTTTTCTTTGGACATGGCCGGGCAGGCACGGTCGAGATGCTCCGCCAGCAAGGCCCCGCTTTGGGGTTCGACACCCATGTCGTCGAGCCTGTCCACACGCAATTCGAAGGCCAAAGCGTCCGCATATCCAGCACGCTGATTCGCCAGATGCTGCACGAAGGCCGAGTTGAAATCGCAGCGGACATGCTGGGCAGATGCTTCGCCCTTAGCAACACAGTAGTCCTTGGCGACCAGCTCGGCAGGGTGTTGGAATTCCCCACCGCCAATATTCAGCCAGGCCAACAGATAGTACCCTGCGACGGCGTCTACGCGGGCTGGGGCGAGTTGGCTGGCGAGAAGTTCCCCGCTGCGATAAGCATAGGCTGCAAGCCAACATTTGGCCAACACGAGCGGTTCATCGAGGCGAACCTCGTAGGAGCCAGCGGCGACTTCTATGGCCAGGCTATCCGAGTGGAGTTCCTTGCCAGGCTTCGCGACCAGTGGAAATTCGACTCGGCTGAGGCACTCAAGGAGCAAATTGCAAAAGATGTCCAGCAGGTATTGAAAACGGTTCACGAAAAGAGCCACGGAGACGGTTGATTGGTTGACTGGTTGATTGGTTGACTGGGAAAAATTACAAATATCGGGTGCCATGTGCCATGCTTCTGCTTGCAGAAACATGGCACTGGGCATAGGCATTTTGTATAATGTAAAGGATGTAATGCAGGGGTGGGTGAAAATTCATTTATTATTTTTTTAAAGCGAGTCAATAATGAGCAAAATAAAAGATGATGAAACAGATAAGATTTGGTTAAAAATTATTCTAATTGGATGGTTTGTTTCGCTCGGGCAGGCCATTTGTTTGGGTACTAGGCTAGCTGAATCTTGGCGCATTCTAACGCCAGCAGATGAAGTGTCTATCCATCCAAGAGCAATCTTGGGATTGTGGTTGGAATCTTTTTCACTTATGGCAGGAATACTGGTTGCGCGTGATTTTGCAAAAAACAGGATGGGTTGGAGATTTATTTTTGCAATTATTGCTGGTGTGATTGTTTGGGTTTTATTGGGGGCATTTGGGTTTGAGTTAATCAACAAAACATATCCTGGTTGGTTGAGTATTGGTATCTAAACGATTGTGCTTGGCGCAGTGTAGCCGGGTGCTATGCTTCTGTTTGCAGGCATGTAAATATCGAATACGAACAGTGTGTTTGAAAGATTACATGGCTGCAAACATCGCAGCCATGCCACCGGGCAGTAGCCTGGGCACAAAAAGTAGTAGAACTAAGCCAGTAGTCAGGATTCAGGAGCAAAAAGAATGAAATAGGTCTTGTGTCCCCCGATATGTAAATATATCAGGTACACATTGTCTAAGGAGAAAACATGAAAGCTGCATCTTTAATCCGAAGAGTAGAAGCAAGTATAACGACAGCTATTCCTATGGTAGTAATAGCGGTGGCAATGCTTATAGTACTCAACACTTTTATACCATTAGATGTTTATGTAACAAAAGCGACTGGTGGTCAAAATATGTGGCTGGGGGATTTTTTAACTATTGCGATTGTATTGATTTTGCCGCTTATTTGGGTAGCGGCAGATGGGGCAAGGAATAGTGCTACATATGGCATGCGTAAAAGAGGTATCAAATTTGTCGATTATAATGGCAATCACATTGGCCCATGTTACAGCCTTCTCCGAATTGGCGTAGGCCTTCTAATGACACCACTGTTCCTAATTTCTTTTGTTATCGCCTTAAAAGATCCAAATAAAAGGATATTGCCAGATTTCTTCTGCAAGACTACCGTGGTACTCGATGCAAAGAATAGCAAAAAGGGTGGCGTGGTCAGCGGCGAAGTCGATAGCCATGGATAAGGGATATTTGAATAGACCATGGCCAGCTTTTTTTGGGGCTGACCATGTCACCCACCCATCCTCAAAACCGAGGAGGAAAGATGAATCATTCTCGTATTGGCGTATCTATGATTGGAACATGGCTGGTGTATGGCGTGTTTGTACTTGCAATGGGCTGTGGGAACGGAAAAACCCATCCTGCGGCAGAAACAGTCCAAGAACCTACAATAAACCGCGAGGAGGGTATATTGCCAATAAGCCATGGCCAAGCCCGGTCAGGGTCGCTGATTTTTGAATTCAATTTAGTTGGTAAAGACCGAACTCTGACAATGTTTCTGAAGATAACCAACATTGGAACAAAAAAGCTTCTGGTAGCCAAAATACCTCCCGAGTATTGGATATCTTTCGACCGCATATCCGAAAACGAGATTCTACCGTGGGTGAGTTATGAGGGTAGCGGTAGTAGGGGGTTTCGAACCAATGTATGCAGTGGCGAGCAATTGCCTATCAATAATTCGATTGAGGATTATGTTCTTCTTGTTCCAGGCAAATCAACGAAGCAAAAAATATTCATTAGAGATGGATGGGATGTAGTAGACGAAATATTTGACAAGGATCTAAAGCTTAGTGTCGAGGTCGAGCTGTCATATGAAGGCCACAAGATTGAAGATTGTCAAGAAGAAGGATTTTCGGGAACAATTATATTTCGTGCTAATCGGATTGGTGGAGTGGCTGAACAAGTGAAGCCAGATTCATTGATCGAGCAAAAATGAAGCTGTAGGCCTTGCAACTTCGCGTGGCAAATGAAATCGGGAAGGAGCAAGGCATGCGGTTTTTGTCGAAGTTGCGAGTGATGGCCCACACGGCACCCGGGCGACTCTGCGAGAGTTAATTCGTAGGTCTTTATGCTTTTGCCTGGATGTCGAAATTTTTCAGCAGTTTCATCAGGGCGGGTCGATAGTTGTCAGCCAGGGGTACCAGCGGCAGGCGGACGTCTTCCTTGCACAGGCCCGCCCAGGCCATGGCTGCCTTTATCGGAATCGGATTCGTCTCGACGAACATGTCCCTAAACAGCGGAAAGAGCTTGAGGTGTTGCGTGCATGCGTCGTGCATATTCTGGGCTTCGATGAGATCGCAGAGCTTGCGAACTTCAGCGGGGAGGATATTGGCCAGGACGCTGATGACGCCTGAGCCTCCCACGGCGCATATCGGCAGGGTCAGCGAATCGTCGCCGGAGAGTATCGTGATGTCGCAGCTGGCTGCGATGGCCGAGGCCATGTCCAGCTTGCCAGTGGCTTCCTTCACCGCGACGACGAGTTCGATTTTCTCATACATCTCGGCGATGGTTTCGGCAGCCAATTCTATGCTGGATCGGCCTGGGATGTTGTACAGCACGATAGGCAGGTCGCAGTCGGCGATTTTTTCGACGTGGCCAAACATGCCTCGCTGCGGGGGCTTGTTGTAGTATGGGTTGACTATCAGACACGCGTCGGCCCCGGCGGACTTTGCGTGCCTGCTCAGCCTGACCGCCTCGGCGGTGGAGTTGCTGCCCGTCCCGGCGATAACCACAGCCCGGCCTGCGACCTTGTCGACGGTGAACTCGATTACCTTGTCATGCTCGGCGTGGCTAAGCGTAGGGCTTTCGCCGGTCGTGCCGCAGGGTACAATGCCAACCGTGCCGTTTTCAATCTGAAAATCGATCAGCCTGCCAAAGGCGTCATAGTCCACCGCTCCGTCAGCAAAGGGCGTAACGATAGCAACCATCGAACCTTCAAGTTTCATTCTCTCGCTCATTTTTTTATAGTCCTTGCGTTTTGCGTCGTGGTGTTTGCTTATGCGACTTCGTAAAACTTTCCCTTCTGGTGAAAGTCTTTGGTCTGCCGCAACTGTAATTTTGCCTGAATATCCTCGAAAAGCCGAATATCATCGTCCGAATATCAACGCTCGCCACGGTGCGTGCAAACTTCCGCACGAACTGTTATCGCAGCGGTATCGCTTTGGCCTCGAAGAATCTTTTCGACATCCTTTTCCACAAGTCCACCGCCACATGCCGGGCATTGTTCAAATGGCTTGGTCATTTTTGCTCTGCCTTTTACTCGAAATTTCCTGCGTTGGCCTCACCTTCGCGGATTGCGTTTTTCATTTCAGCTACGGCGTTGGCCAGGCCTGTGAACATCGCCCGGGCGATAATCGAGTGTCCTATGTTAAACTCGCAAAAACCCGTCATCGCAGCGACCGGCGCGACATTGAGATATGTCAAGCCATGCCCCGCGTGGACTACAAGTCCAACCTGGAGACCATCGTCCAGGCCTGTGGCTATTTTTTCCAGCTCGCCCGCTACGGCCTGGGCGTCTGCGGGCCCGCCACCGACCGGCAACACCGCGTTGGCGTAACAGCCTGTGTGAAGCTCGATAGCCTCGCAGCCCGCCTTGGCGGCTGCCTGTATCTGCTCAGCCTGTGGGTCGATAAACGCACTGACCGACACACCAGCCTCGGCCAGCCTGCGGGTAACCTCAGCGAGCCTATCGAAATTTGCAAGGCAGTCCAGCCCGCCCTCGGTAGTCAGCTCTTGGCGTTTTTCCGGCACGAGCGTAGCCTGGGCAGGCCTGATTTTCAGAGCTATCTGGACAATTTCCTCGTCCATCGACATTTCCATATTCAGCTTGCACCGCACGGTCTGCCCCAGCAGCTCAGCGTCGCGGTCGTTGATATGCCGCCGATCTTTGCGCAGATGAAATGTAATGCAGTCCGCTCCGCCGAGCTCAGCCTGCACCGCTGCCCATACCGGGTCCGGCTCAACTGTCCCGCGAGCCTGGCGCACCGTGGCGACATGGTCTATATTTACGCCCAAACCAATCACAGCAAAAACTCCCATATCAAGGGCAGCATTGTACAGGCGAATAGGCAAGTAGGCAATAGGCAATCACGGCACCCAAACTGTGAAATTGTTTAGAAATTCGGATTTCGATATTCGGGTTTGTTTTACCGTGGGGAGAGTTTTGTTTTGAGTTTTTGACACAGGCTTCGTAGGCCCGTTCGGGTTGGCTTGGGGGCCGCAAGTTTCATTTCCCGCAGCACTTCAGCTATGTCTTGCAGCGTTTCTTCGCACTGGCCTGTGATGGCCAGTTCCGCTCGGTAATGTTCCAGGGCTTTTGGCAGATTGCCTCGCGCCCAGTAAGCGTCGGCGATTCGGCTATGCGTTTGGCCATGTTTCTCGTCGATGCGAAGCGTCTGTCGCCAGCAGTCGATAGCATGGGCGTAGTTGCCTCGGACATAATGGCTGTTGCCGATGTTGAAATAGCACAGCGGGCAATCTTCTACGAGCTGCCGGGCCAGGTAGAACATCAGCTCAGCTTCGTCGTGTCGGCCTATTTCCGTATAAGCTACGATCCGGTTGCAATAGCTCGGCTCATAGTTTGAGTCGAGGTTCTGGATTCTCTCGAAGGTAGCCAGGCTCTCGGCGTATTTGCCCAGCCTGGTCAGACTGACGCCGAGACAGTTGAGGGTCTCGACATCTTCGGGCGTCAACACGCTGGCGGATTTATAAGCCTGGCAGGCTGCGGAGTGGTCGCCCATGGCGGAGAGCGTCAGGCCGAGGTTGAAATACCACGACGCGTTGTGCGGGTCGCTGCGAATAACGCTACGCAACAGGGCGGCTGCTTCTCGCCATTGGCCCCTGTCATAGAGCTTGTGTGCCTGGGCTACCTGCGTCTGATTGTCCGTCCACTCCTGCATAAGCCCATTATATCACAGACTCCGATTTTCGACAACCCAGCTTCTGGCTTTTGCGTCAATTGTTGGCAAAATTTTTTCGTCCAGCGATTTTCACAGGGAAAACAAGCCTCGCAAGCGTATAATACGCCCAGCTGAAACTGGTTGACCGGGCGGCTGTGCTATAGATAAATTAGTGTGCATTCGTGTCCATTCGTGATTCTAAACGGTTATGGAGCTTTTTTGCCGTCGATGCTAAAGACAATTCGGACGATTCGTCGCAATGTGATATCCGAGGCGCCCATGCCTTTGTCAGTGTTGGCTAATATCACAGGCCGATGCAATCTCCACTGTGAGTTTTGCGAAAAGGGCCAAGCTCCCACGGTGGGCAAGTCTGGCGAGCTGTCACTCGAGGCTGTCAAAGGGCTTGTCGACCTGGCGGAGCGATTCGACTGCGCGTTGTTTTTCAGTGGCGGCGAGCCTTTCCTGCATCGGCAAATATGGGACATCCTGGCTTACTGCCACAGTCAGGGTCGGCGGGTGAATATCGCAACCAACGCAACCTGTTTCGAGAGCCTAACCCGCGAGCAATTCGAGTTGCTAGGCTCGGCCATCGGCGTGATATCCGTGTCGATAGACTCTGCTACCCCAGCCCGACACGACAGCATTCGCGGCAAGGCTGGCTCGTTCGCCCGAGCTTTGCGATTCATCCAAAACCCAGCCAGGCCCTGTCGCGTAGCTATCAGTTCGGTGCTCAAGCCAGACCTGACCGAAGCTGAAGGGCTGATAGCCCTGGCGGACAAGCTCAACTGCCCGTTGAACTTCCAGCCTATACAGTTCGGCTCGAATTATCCCAACACCCCAGCCTTGGCGTCGAAGAAAGGCGTCAAGCTGACTATGGACTCCAACCCCGCGATGGAGCGACAATTGCGAGAGCTTCATCGCCGGGCGCGAAAACATGGCGTAGCGACGAACCTCGGGCTTGTCCGCCAATTTTTCAGTACCTATTGCAGCCTGGCCAATTCGCAAAAATTCTTCGGCGACCAGGTGCTAAGCAGGTTCCTTTGCGTCGCGCCGTTGGTGCAGATTACGGTCGACGAAAACGGGTTGCTCTGCCCGTGTGCACTCTTGCCAGGCCAGGCCGAGGCAGCCGAGGGCGATCTGTATGAGAGCTGGAGGCTACAAGCTTTGGACTACAGACAGGCCTGGCTTGCGGGGTGTCGACAGGATATTTGTCGCAGTTGCACATGTCATTTCGCGGAGAACTTTCGTAGCAGCATCCTGGCCTACCCCTGGGCGAACCGTCAAAAAATCCCTTGGTTGATAGCATATTACGCGGGACGACTGTATCATAAAGCAGGCCGAAAGATATGAGCCCGCAGGCTAGGCAACTTCGCATGGCAAAAAAAACAGTCCACGGATTACACGGGTTTTTTAACGGAAGATCACACGGATTTCACAGCTATCCAACAACCAAAAAGGTGGTGTGATATGTTTTTCGTAGTTGCTTTTTTGCTTTTACCGATTACTGACAACTGAGTATTTTTTCAAAAAATTCGTATGATTCGTGTTCCGCGGTTGTTACTGATTACTTGAAACGAGGCTGTTTATGGGATAGCTGTGAAAAAATCCTATACATCCTGTTTGTCCATGTTGGAAATGTTTTTTTGTTATGCGGCTGCCATGGCTGGGGGGGGGAATCACAAACGCTTCGCTCGGTTATCGTACGATTAACCAACAGCGGTGGATTCTTTTGTTGCGGAAGTCTGGGGGGATCGTTTGGCGGGAGATTTCGCGGATATCGTTCGAGCGTATCGCGTCGGTGTCCAGCCTGAATCGCCGAAAATTCGTCGAGAAGAAAATAGGCGCTCCGCGGGACATTATTTTCATCAGGCTATTGAGCAGCTCGACATGGTCGCGTTGAATTTCGAAGTCCTTTTCGGTTCGGGTGCTGTTTGAGAAAGTTGGCGGGTCGACGATGGCCAGGTCGTAGCAGGGGCCTTGCTTGTGGAACTTCAGGAAGGCTGAGGCGTCGTCGCGGACGAACTGGAACTGTTCGCCGGAGTAGCCATTGGAGGCCAGGTTCGCCCGTGCCCAGTCGAGATACGTGTTGGACGTATCGACGGTGGTAACGCTCCTGGCTCCGCCTGCCGCGGCGTAGACGCTGAACGAGCCTGTGTACGCAAAAAGGTTCAACACCCGCCGGCCGCCCGCAGCTTCTCGCACAAGTCCGCGCGTAATGCGATGGTCCAAAAACAGGCCTGTGTCGAGATAGTCCGAGAGGTTCACCTTGAACTTCAGCCCACCCTCGCGGACGGTTATCACGCGGCCCAGCGAGTCGAGTTTCTCATATTGGCTCGTCCCCCGCTGCCTGGCTCGGCGTTTGAGAAACACGTCAGCCCGCGGAATTTCCAACGCAGCAGCAGCGGTGCCCGCGAGCATCTCAAGCCATTGGCCATGCTGGGCAGCGGTGCGGTCATGAGGCCTATCGTACTCGGCGATGTGCAGACAATTTTCGTACCTGTCCACAGCCAGGGGAATCTCCGGGATATCGCGGTCGTACAAACGATAGCAGGTAATGCCCCGCTTGGTAGGCCATTTCCGCAAGTGCCTAGCTATCTTGGCAAGTCTGTTGGCGAACATCTCCGCCTGTTGCCTGGCCTCCGTCCGCAGGCCTCCAAAGGCCGGGGCGGGCAAGACGACCTGGGCGGGAGATTTTTCCGCCGCTGCCGCTGCGGCTCGTTCGCCGGGGGTTGGAGGTTTGGGAGGCCGGGGGCCATGAAACTGGTAATAGGTGCATTCGATATTGCCGTTGTAAATTTTCCGTCGCCGGTCAGCTTCTTGGCCTAGTAGTTCCTCGAACCGGGGCCAGGCTGTCAGGATATAGTGCGACCACGTGGGCAGCTGGCGGAAGATATCCGGCATGGATCGGTAGATATATCGCACGTCTTCCCGTTGGCCTATACGCCGGCCATACGGCGGATTGCAAATCACGCAGCCATGCTCACGCTTACTGGTAAGCTCGGCAAAACTCAACTGCTGAAAGTGAATGTCCCCAGCCACCTCAGCCTGGCCCGCATGATACCGGGCCTGGTTGAGAACTTTCTCGTCGATGTCCGTGCCGATAATCCGAGGCTTGATGTTAGGCCCAATGAGGTCGCGAGCTTCCTCGCGCGCGCCAGTTGCCAGCGAGGCGGACAACTGGGGCCAGTCCTCCGCACAGAACGTCCGCTTCAGGCCCGGCGCGATATTTCGCCCTATCATCGCAGCTTCGATCGGTATTGTCCCGCTGCCGCAAAACGGGTCTATCAAAGGCCTGTCAGACTTCCAGAAACTCAACATCACCATCGCCGCAGCTATGGTTTCCCGCAGCGGAGCCTGGCTACGCAACCTGCGATACCCCCGCTTGTGCAAGCCTATGCCTGTCGTGTCGATGCACAACATAGCCTGGTCGTTTAGCAGCGAAACCTCGACGCTATACTTAGGCCCAGTCTCCGCAAGCATGCTCTCGATCCGATACTCCGCCTGGAGCTTCTTAGCCAAGGCCTTCTTGACGATGCTCTGACAAGCGGGCACGGAAGACAGCTGCGACTGAACCGACCGACCCGCGACCGGACAGTTGGCATCAACACCAAGCCAACGCTGCCAGGGCAGAGCGTAGGTGCGGTCGAACAGCTCGCCGAAATCCTTAGCTTCGAATTGACCCACGCAAATAAGCACGCGCTCCGCCGAGCGCAGAAAAATATTCGCGCGGAAAATCGCAGCTTCGTCCGCAACAAAGGCGACGCGCCCGGGCCTGACCACCTGGCCATGATAGCCCAGGACCTCGAGCTCGCGTTTGACCACCGCCTCGAGACCAAACGTAGTGGTCGCTATGAGATTGAGTTGTTCCATGCTTATACAAATACCGCCGAGTGTCATCAAAAATTACCAGGGGCAACGATAGCCCAAACCCCACAAAATAACAAGAGGCCGGTGGTCACAAACCTGCGGTCGTCAGTAAAAGCAGAAAAGATTTACCGCGAAAGAACGCATAGAACGCAAAGATGAATTTTTTCAGTTTCTGTGCCACTCCGCCACTCCGTAGCATAGACGGGACGTCCACGCTACGAAAAGCACGGAAAAACCACAGCCGATGGCATTTGTGCTACACGTAAAAAAAACGGCGACGGCCAGATTTGGCCACCGCCGTTCCTTCCGTTTTTCCCTCGGCCAACCGGGAACAAATTTTACTGCAAGCACCACCAGCCTGCGGGCCGGGCGGGGCCGAACATGTCATCCCCGGGGGCTTTTGAAGCTCCACTTGGGATCCGGAACCCGTCATTGAATCGTACGTTTCAAATCCACTAAAAAACCAATAATTTTTCAATAACAGGAAAAAAATCAAATATCGTCAAAATTCAAATGTTCAAAACAAAAACACAGCTATCCCATAGACGGCAGAAATTCGGTTGTTAGTCACATTTTAACCAATAAACATACAGGGCTGCGGCTGGGTCGTCAGAATGTCAACCCGCATTTTTTTAGCTCCGTAGGAGCGACATCTTAAATTGCTCCAAAAACCAACACAAAGACGCCGCTTCTACGGAGCTAAAAATTCATACCGCCTTTTACTACAAAGATATCGCTCCTACAGAGCTGTCAAGCCATCGTGTTATGGGATGACTGTGAAACAAAAACAAAGATGTTGCTCCTACGGGGTGAAGCAAAAATGGATTCCCGCCTGCGTGGGAATGACAAGGGGAGTGCCCGGCCGGTCAAGCAATCAACCAATCCACCAACCCATCAGCCTACTTTATCATTTTTAGCTTCAGGCGGTTGGGGTTGAACTCTACCACTTCCAGCTGGATATCTTTGAGGTTCTCCAGGCTTTCCGCCAGGTTGTCGGTGGAGAATTCGTAGTCCACGTCTATGTTGGCGACAGATTCGGTTATCTCACGCATTCGCAGGGCTTTTACGCCGCGCAGCTCGCCGGCCTGGGTGCGGAACTTTTTCCAGTCTCGATAGGTCATGCCCGAAATTTGCAAGCGGATGTCGCGGGTAACATTGACCTGTTTTCGCCAGGCCTCGACGACAGCAGCCAGGAGTTTCGGGCTGGCCTGGGCGGCGAGCTTGGCCAGGGCTTTGTCCTCGCCACCGGTCTTGCTGGTGGAGTTGGCGGTAGCGGTGAAGGTCTTCGAGGCCAGCAACTGGGCCGAGTCCGTCCGTATCGCGCGGACGACGAGCTTGGCGGTGTACCGGTACATCGTGGCATTGCCGAGCTGAATTTCCCTCGCGTACTTCGCAGCTGCGGAACCTATGATAACCACATCGGCTTTGAACCTCGCGCCCAGGGCTGCGACCTGGGCTGTGTCGTCCTTGGCTGCAGCGAGCATAATATCCCGCTTGTTGACCTGCGTTGCCGTGCCGCGATCCACCAGCTTAATATCTCGGCTGATGAAGAAATCTTCGATGCTCGTTTGCACCTGGCCTCCCTCTTTCAAACTGCTGGCGACCCGCCGCCAGATTTTGTAACTGTCGCTGGTAGCCCGGGTGTCGCTGCCGGTTACGCGGGCGGCAGACCGCTCCCTGGCCTCCGCTGCGCGAAGCCAATCTGCCCGCTGGGCCTGGGTCATGGTCGCCCATCGCCTGGGCCTGGCCTGTGTGCCCCGCCTGCGGAACCTGCCGGAGACAGCGGTGTTGCTCTGCTGGGCGACCGCTGTGCCTCCCTCCACAGCCGAGGCCTGGCGGTCGCTGGTGGCAGCTACATCGACCGCGCGAACGGATGCGCGTGTCTCCTGCTCTTCCAGATCGTTGACCATCGTATATGTAGTCTCGGCGATAGCGATGATGACCCGGGGGTTGTTTTCCTGGTGGTAGGTGTGCGCGATAGCTGACCAGTCCCGCTCGAACCGTTGGGTCGAGACCAGTGCCCGCACCGTTACGTTGTACACGCCGTCAGCTATCCAGGCTTTGACAATCGAGTGCTCCTTCACATAGCCCACCGCATCGGCAAAGACCTTGTCGTAGATGCCCCGAAAGTTTTTGGTTTTGGACTGGGCTTTGATAAACACGCCGCAGCCTTGCTCGACAGCTTTGCGGAGGGCCTTGGCCTCGGCCTGATCCCTGGCCTTTAGCGTAGTCCCCGCAGCCTGGCCTGTTACGGTCAACCACCTGTCGCGGGTTTTGTTGGCGATCCCCTGCCCCCAGCCCGGCCCAGCCAAGCAAACTAACCCCACCACCGCTAGCAAAACGATTCTTCGACAAATCATCGCAAATGCTCCTTTCCATTAACTTCCTCAGCCAAACACGAACAATGCGTACTCGCCATGTGGAACATGAAGAGCATGAAGTTGTATCTTAACAAGAACCCCTTCTACATAAAAGGTTAGCCTGTCGCACAAAAAACCGATTGCACCATGAAGCTCATGAAGGACTTGAAGATTTAAAAAAGCTGTCAGTAATCAGATGTTAGTAAAAGCAAAAACAACGTAACACGAATTACACGAATAAAAAGCGAATAACACGAATTTTTTTAGCTCCGTAGGAGCGATATCTTAAATTGGTCCCAAAGCCAACACAAAGATGCCGCTCCCCGGTCGGGCCGAGGACAAGCTTCGCGGGAATGACAAAGAAAACAAAAAAAAGAACTTCATGCTCTTCACGTGCTTCATGGTGAATTTTGGTGTAGCCATGAGCGGCTGTCAAAATTTTTCAGAAAACATCTTAAAGTACTTGATTCGGCGTGGCAAATAAATATGATGGTTCAACCTGGATTTTTTGTTTACGATAATGGCCCATCCCCGCGCTGGGACGGCAGGCGGATTAGGAAACTTGAAAGGAAATACGGTTACGGCATGATCAAAATCAAGTCAAGAGGCGGCGAGTCGATTGAGCAGATGCTCAAGCGGTTTAAGAAGATGTGCGAGAAGGAAGGCCTGATTAAGGACGTAAAGCGAAAAAGCTATTACGAAAAACCCTCTGAACAGCGACGCAGACGGAGACGCAAGAGCGCCAAGCGAGCAGTGGCTGGGGTTGTTTAGCGACTTGGCCTGTAGCCTGGGCCCAGCCGGTCTCCCCGTATGCCCCCCGGCTGGGAAAACATAGGTCATGCAACTTGTTGCATGGCAAAAACAAAAAACACTTGGGCAAGATGCCCAAGCCACGAATAGCACAGCCAAGGGCGGTTGTGCTACACGTTTAATGACAACCCATTCAGTATCGGTCTACCCGCAACTTTCACTAACACAAGGAGCATGATTGTGAACACTCGACAGAAACGCACCGTATCGAACCTGGTTGTCATCTCAGCTTTGGCGGGCCTGTTTGTCCTGGCTGCTCCGGGCGTATCTTTGGCCCAGCAAGCCCCGGCCTTGGACCAGGCTGACGCAGCGGCGGTCGAAGTTGTAGCTCCGGTAGCTGATGCTGCCCAGGCCATCGTCGCTGAGCCTTCGCCCTTGGCTGACCTCCCGATGATATGGTACCTCGCGCCGGTGTCAGCTGTGATAGCCCTGATATTCGCGGTGATTTTTTTCCGTCAGGTAAAAGCTGCCAACCCCGGCGACGCGAAAATGCGGGAAATCGCAGGCTACGTTACAGCCGGTGCGATGGCGTATCTCAAACGACAATACAAAGTCGTAGCTGTCTTCTTCGCAATCGTCTCAGCCTTGCTGTTCGTCATGGGCTGGGTTTTTCATGTCCAGCATCGGATCGTTTTCGTCGCGTTTCTCACTGGCGGGTTCTTCTCCGGCCTGTGTGGATACCTGGGCATGAAGACTGCCACGATGGCGTCCAACCGCACCACCCAGGGCGCCAAAGATGGCCTGAACCGAGGCTTGCAGATAGCCTTCCGGGCTGGGGCTGTCATGGGCATGGTCGTTGTCGGGTTCGGGTTGTTGGACATATGTGCCTGGTTCATCGGCTTGCGGCTGTTCACCGATATGGGCCTGGTCGAGATAACCGTCGTGATGCTGACATTCGGCATGGGTGCAAGTTCTCAAGCACTCTTTGCCCGTGTCGGTGGCGGAATTTACACCAAGGCTGCCGACGTCGGAGCTGACCTGGTGGGCAAGGTCGAAGCGGGCATTCCAGAGGACGACCCGCGAAACCCCGCAACCATCGCGGACAACGTTGGCGACAATGTTGGCGATGTGGCTGGGATGGGAGCTGACCTGTACGAAAGCTATTGTGGCTCGATATTGGCAACAGCAGCCTTGGGCGTTTCCGCTGCGGTGGCAATGGGCGCAGGCGAGTTCGCCATTAACCTCCTGGCTGCACCGATGGTGCTCGCTGGGGTCGGCATTTTACTGTCCATCGTCGGCATTTACCTCGTCCGCTGTAAAGAGGGCGCTTCGATGAAGCAGCTCATGCGAGCTTTGTCCTCTGGCGTGTGGGGTTCGAGCGTGTTGGTTCTTGTCGCTGCGTATTTCGTCTGCAATTATCTGCTGGGCCCGGTTCCGGGCATCAACGCTCTAGGCGTTTTCGGCGCGATAGCTGTGGGCATGATATCAGGCCTGGTTATAGGCTATTCGACCGAGTATTTCACCAGCTACGACTTCAGGCCTACCAAAGAAATCGCGGAAAACGCCGAGACAGGCCCAGCTACGGTTATTATATCAGGCCTGGCTGAGGGCATGAAGTCCACATGGGCTCCGCTGTTGACGGTCATCGTCGCTATCATCCTGGCTTACACATTGGCAGGCGGCAGCGACAACATGCTCCTGGGCCTATACGGCGTGGGCATCGCTGCGGTGGGTATGCTCGCAACGCTGGGCATTACCCTGGCGACCGACGCATACGGGCCTATCGCGGACAATGCAGGCGGCAACGCCGAGATGACAGGCCAGGCTCCTGAGGTTCGCCAACGAACCGACGCCCTGGACTCGCTGGGCAATACCACCGCTGCGGTGGGCAAGGGATTTGCCATTGGCTCAGCTGCTCTGACCGCCCTGGCCCTGCTGGCTGCCTATGTAGAGGAGGTTCGCATCGGCCTGGTTCGAGAGGGCAATACCGCCATCGTCCAGACCTACGGCGAGGAGGACAAGTTCGTCGGCACGCACCACTACCTCGGAGCTAACAAGATAGCTGTCAAAACCGCGCCGGGCAAGGGCGAGAAATCGCATGACACTTTCCTCATGCTCGCATCGCCCAAGGGCGTCAAGCTGGAGGTCGGCAAGTTGGCTAGTGCTGTGCGAGCTGAGCCTGATGCTGAGAATATCAGCGAGTTGGCCTTTCTGGACAGCGACGGCAAGGGCGTTACCTGCTCCGGCGTCCTGGCGAGCAAGGCTTCGCTGCGACAGTACATGGATTTTTACGGCGTGAACCTGATGAACCCGAAAGTTCTCTGCGGCATTTTCGCCGGCGTGTTGCTGGTGTTCCTGTTCAGCGCGATGACCATGAAGGCGGTGGGCAGGGCTGCGATGGAGATGGTGCGAGAGGTTCGCAGGCAGTTCAAGGAGATACCGGGAATTATCGAGGGCACGGGGCAGCCTGACTATGCCAGGTGCGTGGATATTTCCACAGCTGGGGCGCAAAAGGCCATGATCGTCCCCTCGCTGCTGGCGTTAATTGTGCCCATTGCGGTTGGCTTGCTGTTGGATGTCGCTGGCGTGCTGGGCTTGCTGGCTGGCGGGTTGGCCTGTGGCTTTGCGATGGCTATTTTCATGGCCAACGCTGGCGGAGCGTGGGACAACGCCAAGAAATATATCGAAACCGGCGCCCATGGCGGCAAAGGCTCCGACGCCCACAAGGCAGCTGTCGTCGGCGATACCATCGGCGACCCCTTCAAGGACACATCAGGCCCGAGCCTGAATATCCTTATCAAACTCATGAGCATGGTCTCGATCGTTTTCGCTGGACTTATCGTGAAGTTCGCACCGATGATAAGCCAGTGGATTGGCCTGGACTGATATGGCAAAAACGAAAAACACAGCGCACAGCACAACCGCCCCGGGCTGTAAAAATGCAGCACAGTCGCCCCCGGCTGTG
>JAOZNE010000006.1:0-3606 GCA_029933955.1 Phycisphaerae bacterium | reverse complement strand
CGGCTGTGGGCGCAGATTCGCAAGCCCTCGCGGTGCGTTTTGCGAAGCTCGCCCAGGAGCGTAACGCTGAGGATATTCTCGTGCTGGACTTGCGAGGCGTCAGCCCGATTACGAATTTTTTCGTGATTGGCACGGGCACGAGCAGCAGACAAATAGCCGCCCTGGCTGATGAACTTCAGTCGCTCGGCAAGGAGCTGGACAACAAGGTCTGGAAGTCAGCAGGCCTGGGCGTAGGCGACTGGGTCGTGCTGGATTTCGTGGACGTCGTCGTGCACCTGTTCAACCAGGACCTCCGCAAACACTACGACCTGGAACTTATCTGGGGCGAAGCCCCGCGGATAGACTGGAATGGTTGATTGGTTAACTGGATTAAAAAATGAACTTACGCAGGGAATTGGAGTCGCGCATCAGCTTGGCTATCGCAGCGGCGGGCGGGGATGGCGACTCGCCGGCGATAGTTGCCCGCTCGGGCAGGCCTCAGTTTGGCGACTACCAGGCCAATGGCTGCATGGCTAGGGCTAAGCAACTAAAAACCAACCCCCGACAATTCGCTGAAAAAGTCCTCGAAAATCTCGACCTGACCGACCTGGCCCAGAAGGTCGAGCTGGCGGGGCCTGGGTTCCTCAACATTTTCCTGAAGGACGATTGGCTCGCTGGGCAACTGGCCCGCAACGCGGCTGACGAAAAGCTAGGCCTGGACAAACCCGCCCAGCCCCAAACCGTCGTGGTCGATTATTCAGGCCCGAACCTGGCTAAGGAAATGCACGTAGGCCATCTGCGGAGTACAATTATCGGCGACGCCCTGGCTCGCGTGTTGGAGTACCAAGGCCATCGCGTCATCCGCCAAAACCACGTCGGCGACTGGGGCACGCAGTTCGGAATGCTCCTAGCCTATATGCGGGAAACCAACGGCTCGGGCGAGAGCTTGGCTGACCTCGAAGATTTCTACCGCCAGGCCAAGCAACGGTTCGACCAGGACGAAGACTTCGCCAACGCCGCCCGCCAAACGGTCGTAGCTCTCCAGGCTGGCGACAAGGACTGCCTGGAAAATTGGCGTGCTTTCCTGGCGGCCTCGCTGGGACACTGCGAAGAAGTCTACGAGAAACTCGGCGTTGGGCTGACCGGCGACGACGTTCGCGGCGAGAGTTTTTACAACGATTCCCTGCCCGGGGTCGTCGAGGATTTGCAAGCTGCCGGGCTGTTGGACAAGTCCGACGGAGCTGCGGGCGTGTTCCTTGACGAGTTCCGCAACAAGGACGACGAGCGGGCCTTTGTCATCGTTCGCAAGTCCGATGGCGGGTACCTCTACGCCACGACAGACCTCGCTGCTCTGCGATATCGCAGCGGCGAACTGGGAGCCAATCGAATTATCTATGTTACTGACAGCAGACAGGCCCAGCACTTCGCCCAGGTTTTTCTCATCGCCCGCCGGGCTGGGTTTGTGCCGGAAAATATTCAGCTGGAGCATGTGCCTTTTGGCATGATGCTCGGCGACGACGGCAGGCCTTTCAAAACCCGCACCGGCGGGACAGTCAAGCTGATGGACCTGCTAGCCCAGGCTCAACAGCGGGCGGAGGCCCTTGTGCGAGAGAAAAATCCGCAACTGCCCCCGCAGCGCGTCGAGGAAATCGCTCGCGTCGTCGGCACCGGCGCGCTGAAGTACGCAGACCTGGCTCAGAACCGCACGAGCGATTACGTTTTCTCCTGGGGCAAGATGCTCTCCCTCGAGGGCAATACCGCTCCGTATATGCAGTACGCTTACGCTCGCATCCGCAGCATTTTCCGCAAGGGCGAAGCTGGCGATTCGACGGATTTTGCGGGCGCGAAGGTTCATCTGGGCCACCAGGCTGAGCGGGCCTTGGCCATTCGGCTGGTGCAGTTCCCCGAAACTCTTGACGCGGTGGCGGAAACATCTGGGCCTAATATATTGTGTGCGTATCTGTTCGACCTGGCTGGGGCGTTTATGAGTTTTTACGAAAACTGCCCAGTCCTCAAAGCCCAGGGCGACACTCGCCAGGGCAGACTCGCCCTGTGCGACCTGACCGCCCGGACAATAAAGCAAAGCCTAGCATTGCTAGGCATCGAAACCATCGAGCAAATGTAAAAAAGTTATCAGCTGTCAGTTATCAGTAAAAACAAAAACAGCGGAACACGAATGACACTAATTTTGTTTTTAACTTCGTAACCGTTCACGTTTTTTTGCTTTAGCTCCGTAGGAGCTAAAAATTCATACCGCATTTTACTACAAAGATATCGCTCCTACGGATCTGTCAAGCCATCCTGTTATGGGATGGCTGTGAAAGCAAAACTACGAAATACGCGAAAGAGAATGCAAATTTATGCTCTTCATGTGCTTCATGGTGAATTTTGTGGGTGGCGGAAACAGGGGGGCGGATAAAATCTAAAATGATTCTTGCGGGAATAGACGAAGCTGGTTTGGGGCCTGTGCTTGGACCTTTGGTGGTCTCAGCTGCATCGTTTCGCCTGAGCCAGGGCGGAGCTGGCGGGGAGGTGGGCGGGCCTAACCTTTGGCCTATTTTGACAGGCTGCGTCGCCCGCAAGAAATCCCAGGCTCGGCGGAGCGGGTCGATCGTCGTGGGGGACAGCAAGAAACTTTTCAATCGCAAGAAAGCCGATGGCTTGGTTCCGCTGGAGCGAGGCGTGCTGACGATGTTGTTATGTGCGGCAACACGTAGCGCAGTCGCCCCGGGCTGTGAAAAAAATTCTCCTGCAACGAACACAAATACAGCTACAAAAAAACCTCAGCCACAAAAACCACAGCCGGGGGCGACTGTGCTACAAAAAACCACAGCCGGAGGCGGCTGTGCTACATTGCCGCGTTCGCTGGGGGAGTTGCTGGACGCCGTTGCCCCCGGCGCGAGGCGCCAGGCCAATAGTTATCCGTGGTATGATTCCTGCGACTTGCCCCTGCCCAGCCAGGCTAGTGCTACGGACATTGAGCTGACAGCCAACGCTCTGCGGGTGGCGATGAAGCCCGCGGGCCTGTCGCTGCTGTCGATGCGGGCAGAGCCTGTCTTCGTCAGCGAGTTCAACAAACTCATCGTTGCGACGAACAACAAATCCACCGCAACCCTGGACATCACCAGCCGATCGCTGATGCGCCTCTGCCAGGCCTGGCCCGGCGAGCACATCCGCATAACAGTCGACCGCCAGGGCGGACGCGTGCGGTACAGGCCTCAGCTTCAAAGGCTATTCCCAGGCTGCGATCTGAAAATCGTGGAAGAATGCGACCTGCTCAGCGCGTATCGCATCATCGCAGGCCCGCGTCGCATCGAAATAGCCTTTCGCGTCGGAGCGGAGGACAAATCCCTGCCGGTCGCTTTGGCGTCGATGCTCAGCAAGTACCTCCGCGAGCTGTGCATGGAATGTTTCAACCGGTTCTGGGCTGAGCATGTAGCCGACATCAAACCAACGGCGGGGTATTATGTAGATGGCAGGCGGTTCTACAGCGAGATAACTCAGGCTATGGAAAAACTGGGGATAGACCCGTCAAGCGTCTACCGCACCCGATAGGCTGGTTGATTGGTTAACTAGTTGATTAGTAAAGAATTACACAAACCTTTACAGCGTCGAAAACCCTTGTTT
>JAOZNE010000348.1:0-1729 GCA_029933955.1 Phycisphaerae bacterium | reverse complement strand
CGCTCCTACGGAGCTAAACAGTCGTCCCATCTATTGATTATAGGATGGCTGTGAAATTTTTTCCCAATATATCGGGATGGTTTTTGCTTTTACTGACAACTGATTACTTTTATCTTTGTGTTCTATGCGTTCTTTCGCGGTAAGTTTTTCTTTTTTACGGTGCAGTCGTGAACAGGTCAACAATGACGCAAACTCTGAAAAAATCCGAGACACTCGAAACTCTCCTGGCTGGGCATGTCGCCGCGATGGAAACGAATATCGACCGTTGGCTAGTCGAGCCGGGCACGCCGGGGGCACTGGCTGATGCGATGCGATATTGTGTGGCTGGGGGCAAGAGACTTCGCCCCGCGTTGGTGCGGATGTCCGCCCGGGCTGTGGGGTGGAATGGGGACGGCCTGCTGGTTGACCGGGCAGCCTTGGCGGTGGAGATGGTGCATGTTTATAGTTTGGTGCACGACGACCTGCCAGCTATGGACGACGACGATTTGCGAAGAGGCCGCCCTACCGCGCATGTGAAGTTTGGCCAGGCCATGGCGATACTCACCGGCGACGCTCTGCTGACCGGCGCGATGGGACTTCTCGCCCAGGCGCCGCTGCCACAACCGGGCCTGGATGTCCGAGCCAGGATGGTCGCCGAGCTTGCCGCTGCTGCGGGAGCCTTGGGAATGGTAGCTGGGCAGGTAGCGGATATGGAACTTTGCGATGTCCCCCAAGGCCAGGCGGGCTTGGAGTTTGTCCACACCAGAAAGACAGGCCGCATGCTCCAGGCCTCAGCCAGGCTCGGCGCGATAGCTGTCGGAGCGGAGCCTGGTATAGTAGGTGCTTTGGGCGAATATGCCGCCAAGCTAGGCTTGGCATTTCAGATATTCGACGACCTGCTCGACGTGACAGCATCAGCCAACCAACTGGGAAAAACCCCAGGCAAAGACGCCCAGGCCAACAAAAAAACCTACCTGACCGTCCTGGGCTATCAGCAGGCAGAACAGCTTGGGCAAGAGCTTACAAACCAGGCTATCGAGGCCCTGGCTCCGCTTGGCGACAAGGCGGCGAAACTAAAAACACTCGCGAAATTACTGGTAAAAAGAAGGTACTAGGCGGCTGGGCAACAGGCAAGTAGGCAATAGAAAACGGCAAATGACGAATTCCGAATGACGAAAAAGGCAAAAGCAAAAAGAAGAAAAGAAAGAGAAAAAACACGAGCAAGATGCCTATGCTACGCATGGACGAGACGTCCATGCCACGAAAGAACCAAGCCTCCATTCGTACCATTCGTGTTCCGCTGTTTTTGCCTTTACTGGTTGCTTTAAAAAAAAATCAGTGTCTATCCATGTCCATCCGTGGTTCGCTGTTTTTTGTTGCTGCAGGAGTCTGGAAATTACGCGAACGAAAACATATACAGGTTTACTCGTCGTAGCTGGGGCGATTCTATTGTTGGTAATCGGTGCCGTGGTTGCCCAGTGTTTATTTGCAGGCGTTCCTGAAAAAAATAATGGACTGAATAGGGCAACATTGTTTTATATCTCCGCAGATAAGTGCTGGGCCAGCGGGCAGTTCCGTATGTTTCTGGCTATTGCGTGCGGCTCAGCGGTCGCGCTTGGGCTTGGCTGTGGCGTGCTTTGGCAGGCGGGGCGAGAACATCGACGCGAAGGTTACAAAAAAAACTGCCCGCAAGAGGGCAATGCGATTTTGGAATTCGCGTTGATCCTGCCGATAATGCTCTTCTTCGCTC
>JAOZNE010000347.1:0-1730 GCA_029933955.1 Phycisphaerae bacterium | reverse complement strand
CTTCGACGTAGCGCCGCTGGAAACACTGCGGGCAGAGCTGTATGTGCCCGAGGACGCGATCGCCGAAGTCCAGGCTGGCCAAACGGGCCAACTGGCGACGACCTCGTATCCGAATATCCATCTGGATTTTACGGTCGAGCACGTCTTCCCCGTCGCCGAGGTCAAGGACAAGCGGAACGTCTATCGGGTGCGGGTAAAGCTAAACGCCAGGCCAGGCTGGATGAAGCCCGGCATGGAAGGCGTCGCGAAAGTGCGTATAGGCAAGCGGCCCTACGCCTGGCTATGGACACGAAAAATGGTCAACTGGATCCGCATGAAATTCTGGATATAAAGTTATCAGTAATCAGTTGTCAGTAATCAGTAAAAGCAAAAAAAAACCACAGTCATCCCATAAGCTATGAGAATCTGGTGGTTGGATTCATTTAAGCCTATAAACATGTGGGCTACGTTTGGGATTCCAGAACGTCAGTCTGCATTTTTTCCGCTATACTCAGCCAAGCCTGTAAAACGAGTACACTCAATTCTGTCATCTCAATTGTGATGGCTTACTTTTCTATCGCTTCGTCCTCAAAAACTTCTCAAATCCCGGCAAATATGCCCGCTGCGGCGAGGCTATCGTCCGCGGGCTGCCACGTGCTGTCCCACAGGCAACCAGCACGCTAAACATTTCCAGCCGGCTAAACAAGACCCCACGCAGCAAAGTAAACAGCCGACGGAACGACCCGGCCCACCGACCCAGGTGGCCGATATACCTCAGCAGCACATACGTCAGCAAGGCCATCCACACCTGCCATCGCATCGCATTTTCACTATGACCCAAAAAATCCGCCAGCTGCAATGTCTGCTTAATCTGCTTGAAAAACACTTCAATACCCCAGCGGCATCGATACAAATCGCAAACGCTGCTCGCTGCCCACGCCATATTATTCGTGATGAATGTCATTAGCTTTGGCTTGCCGTCAACCTCGACAGTGGCAATCACCAGCCGCATCAGTTTCGGATAATTTTGGCCTGACTTCTCCACCGTCAACTCGATCAGATAATCGCCGTGAATGTTACCCTTCGGCTCGCTGTGCTGTCCCACAACGCAATATTGCATATTATCCTTGCTTCGCATTACCCAAAAAATCCCGCGCTGGTCGAGGTCGTACATATGACCGAAGTCTATGTATGCCTTGTCAAACAAGGCTATTTCTCCGTCCTGCAAGTTCTCGCAGAGTTTCCAGGCCTCGGTCGAATCACTCGTGTTGGCAGCTTTGACGATGGCGAATTTCGGCAGGAATGTTTGGAGGTTCAATTGCATGTGGCATTTGGCAGCAGCCTTTCGTCGGCGATGTTTTGCCCAGTCGATACAGTTGGCTACCAGTTTAATCGTGGTCGAATCTATCGCATATATCGCTCGTTTGAATCGCCGTGGCAGGCCGGAGTATTTGTGGCCCAATCCAAACTTCGGATGAAGTTTCTGAATATGCTCCAGCATAGCCCAGAATAAATCTTCAGCCATGTCGGCATTACGAACTTTGCTGGCGTGCGAGAGGCCGTTGCGACTGGGCGGCGAAGCCCGCCTGATGGTGGCCAGGGCGCCGGCGTGATTCCGCATCGTGTCAGCTACATCGTTGAGCGAGAGCGAGTGAGCCAGCTGTGCGTGCAGCATAGCTACGATGTGCGACCACGGTGTAAAACTGCGTGCTTTTTTATCCACCCCGTGTTTACGAGCCAGCCGCGGAACG
>JAOZNE010000346.1:0-1735 GCA_029933955.1 Phycisphaerae bacterium | reverse complement strand
CCACGGCACTGGGCTATACTCCCCACATGTCATTCCCGCGAAAGCGGGAATCCAGTCTTTTTCTTTCTTCACACGGCCATCCCATAACAAGATGGCTGTGGTATATATAGGGTTTTAAAACTCATCCTGCCTATCCATGTAAAAAGTTTGGCGGGTATTTGTTGAGTGCGGCGCGATATTATTTTTTATTTTTGTGTTTCTTCGAGAATTTTCTTCCGATTTGTCGGGGTAGTTTCTTTTTTTTTATTGGCGAATAGCATTGAATTGGTTGTTGATTTACCCTATAATAGCAGGGCGCAGTTGGCATTGGCAGCCTGGTTGGGTTGGCTTGAAAATGCCCCCTGAAAAAAAAATTAAAAAAATCGAAAAGAGTTGTTGACGAAGCTTGCCGATGACGATATCTTCTTCCCCTCGTCGCTGATGGCGGTTGAGCAGTGCAACGCAAACCCCCGCTGGCGACGACCTTGGCGATAGGCCAGGGTTGAGTAGTTTTTGCAAACGCTATTTGAAAAGTGAACAGTGAGTTGTCGCGAGGAAGTGGCTTGGTTCGGAACTGGTCGTCACGACCGTCCGGGCCAGGATAAAATATCCAGGCCAATCCATTCTTTGGTGGATAGGCTGCTTAAAATCCTCGTGACTACTACAAGTACAGCCAATTTTTAAATTTTAAAATTGGCCCTTGTTAATAAGGATTTTGAGTTTATAGATTCGATTTATCGAATCGACATGCCTTCCTGTTCGTATTTATACGAATGGGAGACAAATCGGGTCCGCCCCTAAATGGACCCGATCAGGCAAACCCTTTCTTCGAATGAACACCGCTTCGGCGGTTTCAAACGATATTAAGTGAAGAGTTTGATCCTGGCTCAGAACGAACGCTGGCGGCGTGGCTAAAACATGCAAGTCGAACGCGAAAGTTCCCTTCGGGGAGCGATTAGAGTGGCGAAAGGGCGAGGAATACTTGGGTAACGTACCCCGTGCACCGGGATAGCTGTGGGAAACTGCAGGTAATACCGGATGATACCACTGTGCTCTTGGGCATAGTGGTCAAAGGGTGGGGACCCAGCACTTTAATCCCTGGTCGAGTCTGTTCTTTATGGACGGATGTCGGCAGGGGGGATTAAAGTGCTGGGCCTGCTGGCGTGGGAGCGGCCCAAGTCCTATCAGCTAGTTGGTGAGGTAATGGCTCACCAAGGCAACGACGGGTACCGGGACTGAGAGGTTGATCCGGCGCATTGGGACTGAGACACTGCCCAGACTCCTACGGGAGGCTGCAGTAACGAATATTGGACAATGAGCGAAAGCTTGATCCAGCGACGCCGCGTGTAGGACGAAGTCCCTCGGGATGTAAACTACTGTCAGGGACTACCAAGCAATAGAGGTTAATACCCTCTTGCGTTGAGGAATCCCAGAGGAAGCCACGGCTAACTTCGTGCCAGCAGCCGCGGTAAGACGAAGGTGGCGAGCGTTGTTCGGAATCACTGGGCTTAAAGAGCATGTAGGCGGATTATCAAGCGTTTTGTGAAAGCCCTCGGCTTAACCGAGGAATTGCTGAGCGAACTGATAATCTTGAGGCAGGTAGGGGCAACTGGAACTCTTGGTGGAGCGGTGGAATGCGTAGATATCAAGAGGAACGCCAGAGGCGAAGGCGAGTTGCTGGGCCTGTCCTGACGCTGAGATGCGAAAGCCAGGGGAGCGAACGGGATTAGATACCCCGGTAGTCCTGGCCCTAAAC
>JAOZNE010000104.1:0-6866 GCA_029933955.1 Phycisphaerae bacterium | reverse complement strand
GGCATCATACACTTCCTTTATTCCTTGTTATGTAACGGACTGTTTTCACCATGAAGAACATGAAGTTTTTGAACTACGAAACACGCGAAACACGCGAAAAAATCGTTTTTTACACTTTAGCGATTTTCGCGCCTTTCGTAGTTTCTTCTGTTTTTTGTTTCTTCTGACTTCTTTCCCAAACTATCCGCCTACTGCGTTTAGCATGGAGACCATGGGCATGAACAGTGCGATGACGATGAACCCGACGATCAGGCCCAGGACGATGACCATTACCGGCTCGAGCATGGAGACCATGCCGGAGACCATGACTTCGATTTCCTCGTCGTAGGTGGCTGCGATTTTCTCGAGCATCTTGTCCAGCTCGCCGGTCTCCTCGCCGACGTCTATCATGTTGACGACCATCGAGTCTACGATACGGGCCTGGCGGAGCGGCTTGGCGATGGACTCGCCCTCGCGGATGCTGTCGCGGACTTTTTTCAGGGCCTTGGTGTAGACCTCGTTGCCTGCGGTCTCGGCGGTAATATTCAGCGCGTCGAGAATCGGCACGCCGGCGGCCAGGAGCGTGCCAAGCGTTCGCGTGAACCGCGCAATGGCAGCCTTGGAGCTGATCTGGCCAAATATCGGGATGCGGATTTTCAGCAGATCCAGGAAGTATGTTCCGCCCTGGGTCGTCCGCAAAATTTTCGCTATGGCAAAGAATGCAATCGGCACGCCGATGAGGAACATCCAGCCATTCTCGTCAGCCATCCACTTGCTCAGGCCCAGCAGCATCTTGGTCGCGGCGGGCAGCTCTTCGCCCATATCGGCAAAGATGGCTTCGAACTTCGGCACGACGACGATAAGCAAAGCTGAGACGATGCCCAGCGAAAACGTGATGACCGCGATGGGATAGACCATGGCACCTTTGATTTTGCGTTTGAGGTGCTCGGCCTTTTCCATGAAGTCAGCCAACCTTTGGAGGATGATGTCCAGCACGCCGCCGACCTCGCCGGCGCGGATCATGTTGACGAACAGCCTGTCGAATGCTTTGGGGTGTCGCGCGAATGCTTCGGACAGGCTCAGGCCGGCCTCGACGTCCTCGGCGACGAGGCGAATAGCGACGCGCAACATGCCGGGCTTCTGCTGCTCCTGGAGAATCCGCAAACTTCGCAGAATCGGCAGCCCGGCGTCCTGGAGGGTCGAAAGCTGACGTGTGAATTGCGTCAGCAGCTTGATTTTGATCTTGCCCACGCGTCTGGACTGGCTTTTCGTCGAAGGCGAAGCGGCTTGTTTGGCGCCTGCTTTTTTGCCGCCACCGCCGGACTTTTCCTTTATTTTCGTGGGGAAGTTGCCCATCTGGCGGATCTTGGCGATCGCCTCTTCGTTGTTGGAAGCATCGACCGAACCCTTAACAGCCTGGCCCACACTATTCATCGCCTCGTAAGTATAAGTAGCCATTTGTGAACTCCGTTCAAGTTGTCAATTTCAAGTTACCGTTTTTTTTTACCATAAAGAACATAAAGAACGTGAAGTTGTTTTTTTGTTGTTTTGCTTGTTTTGTTTTGTGTTATTTGTCATTCCCGCGAAAGCGGGAATCCATTCTTTTTTTTTGCTGTTTTTGCTTCTACTGAATCCTGACTCCTGAATCCTGACAACTGATAACTTTTTCATTCCCTGTCATCAACGGTCGTTTGGCTTATAACTTCTTCTATGGTGGTCAGGCCATCGTATATTGCAAGCAGGCCTCCTTCTCGCAGGGTTCTCATGCCTGCGCGTCGGGCGGCTTCTCGTAAGACGTTGGCACTTTTATGATTGATAATCATGTCCCGCATCTCGTCGTCCAGCACCATTATTTCGTAGATGGCGATTCGGCCTGAGTAGCCCGTGCCGCGACAAAAATCGCAACCCTTGCCGCGATAAAACACTCGCCCCGCCGTCTGCTCGGGCGTCAGGTTCAGCTCCATCAGGGCTTCCTCGGTGGGGACGAACTCCTCCTTGCAGTGCGGGCAGATGGTTCGCACCAGCCGCTGGGCGACGATGGCCTCCAGCGTGGCGGTAACCAGGAAAGGCTCGAGGCCAAGGTCCAACAGCCGCGCGATGGACGAGGGCGCGTCATTGGTGTGCAGCGTGCTGAAAACAAGGTGGCCTGTCAGCGACGACTCGACGGATATCTTGGCGGTCTCCAGGTCGCGCATTTCGCCCACGAGAATAATGTCCGGGTCTTGACGCAGGAAACTGCGAAGGCAACGTTGGAACGTCAGCCCAGCGTCTTCGTTTATCTGCACCTGCACCAGCCCGTCGATGTCGTACTCGACCGGGTCTTCGCTGGTGAGGATTTTCACCGCTACGTCGTTCAGCTCGTTCAGAGCGGCGTATAGCGTGGTGGTTTTGCCGCTGCCCGTTGGGCCTGTAACCACGACGATGCCGTGAGGCCTGGCGATGAGCTGGCGGAAAACCTGCAGGTCGTCCTCTCGCAAGCCCAGCCTTTCGAGGTCCAGCGACACGTTCGAGCGGTCAAGCACACGCATGACGACGCTCTCGCCGAACATCGTCGGCAAAACCGAAACACGCAAGTCCACCGGGTTGCCATTGACAACCAGCTCGATTCTGCCGTCCTGCGGCAGGCGTCGCTCGGCGATGTCGAGATTCGACATGACCTTGATACGCGACGCGATGGCTACAGCTATGGACTTGGGCGGCGGGAGCATTTCGTAGAGCACGCCGTCAATGCGGTATCGCATCTTGAAATCGTTTTCGAAAGGCTCGAAGTGGATATCCGAGGCCCGGTTGCGAATGGCCTCCAGCAGCACCATATTCACCAGCCGCTTGACCGGATTCGAGTCAGCCATCTCCTTGATGGTCTCCAGGTCGATGCTCTCACCGCGATCGTCGAGAACGGCAAGGTGCTCGTCGCCGGTAACCGCGTTTATAAGGTCGGAGATGCTCTCAGGCTGGACGTCGTAATACTTCATCAACGCCGTCTCGATATCCTTGGCCTTGGCGACCACAGCTGTAACGTTGAAACCCATCAGCGTCCGCAGGTCGTCGGTCGCGCGGAAGTTGTCAGGCGAAGCCATCGCTATCCGCAACTCGTTGGTGTCCGGGTTGAACTCGATAGGAACGACCTTATAGGCATTGGCCATCTGAGGCTGAATCTGCGACAGGACGGTCTCGGGAATCTCCATCGACGCGATGTCGATAAACTCCATTCCAGCTTGGCCAGCCAGGGCCTGGCTGCGGGTGTCCTCGTCGATCAACTCCATGTCGAGAAGAATCTGGCCAAACGGGCCACCCTTGGCCTTTTGAGTTTCCAAGGCTTCATGAACCTGCTCGCGAGTAAGCTTACCCATCTTGACCAGAACCCGCCCAAGAGGCCTGCCTCGCAAGTCGTCAACCGATATTTTCACTTCCTCAACCATCGTCAAAATTTCCGTTATTAGTTGTCAGTTATCAGTAACAACAAAAACACCCGGCCTATTGCCTATTTGCTTACTCCCTATTTGCCTATTCCCTTGGCTGCTATTTTCTCCGCCAGCTCTTCGGGGTTTTGTGCTTTTTCTGTCGCCTCGTCTTTTGATATCTTGCCCTCGCTGAGCATTTCCAGCAGGTGGTCGTCCAGGAGTTGCATACCCATTTTCTTGCCAGTCTGGATAACCGAGGGGATGCGGAAGGCTTTGTTTTCGCGGATCATGTTGGAGACCGCGCTGGAGACGACCAGGAACTCGTAAGCTGCTATCATGCCGCGGACGTCCGCCCGGGGCAGCAAGGCCTGACAAAGCACCGCTATCAGCGAGTCGGCCAGCTGAATGCGAACCTGCTCCTGCTGATTGACGGGGAACTGGTCGACCAGACGGGTTATCGTGCCGTGGGCGGAAGACGTATGCAGCGTGCCAAACACAAGGTGGCCTGTCTCCGCAGCCCGCAGCGCCGACTCGATAGTCTCGAGGTCTCGCAGCTCGCCGACAAGGATAACGTCCGGGTCCTGCCGCAACGCTCGGCGGAGGGCTTCGGAGAAACTCGGCACATCCACGCCAACCTCACGCTGAGAGACCAACGACTTTTTATGCGGATGATAATACTCGATCGGATCCTCGACGGTGATAATATGGCGGTCGAGAGTTTCGTTGATGTGGTTGACCATCGAAGCGAGAGTCGTGGTCTTGCCGCTGCCCGTCGGGCCTGTTACCAGGAACATGCCGCGAGGCCTGCGGATGAGCTGGCTGACGATGGGGGGCAACCCAATCTCGTCGAGCGTGAAGAGCTTTTGAGGGATCAGCCGAAGCGACATCGACACATGGCCTCGCTGCTGATAAACAGATGTACGAAAGCGACCCTTGTCGCCAAACTCAAAGCCAAAGTCCGTACCCCCCTGCTCCTGAAGCTCCTGCTGAGCACGCTCGGGAGTGATAGCCTTCATCATGGCAACGGTGTCCTCAGGCTGAAGGACTTTCGTCTCCAACTGACGAAGCCTGCCACGAAGGCGAAGCACCGGCGGGCGACCCACGTGGATATGTAAGTCGCTGGCACCACTCTTGATACACGTTTCCAACAGCCTGTCAATGTGAATCGTAGCCATGATTTCTTCCTACCTGTTAACCATTCAATTATTCGCTATCTCCCATGCCAAAACGAAATGAGCAAGTCCTCTGCCGCAGCCTTGAACCAATGTAACCTTATGCAATTGCGGGTGTTAAGGCTGGCAAGAAAAACTTTTCGCAAATTTAATCTACTACAAGATCATCGCACTGGGTAATCTTCACAAGCTCTGTTGGGGTGGTAATTCCGTGTCTGATTTTCATTTTTCCATCGTGCAAAAGGTTCCTCATACCCGATGCTATCGCAGCTTTGCGAATCTCCCCCAGCGGTGCCCTGTCGAAGGCCAATTGGCGGATGGTCGAGTTCATCTCCAACATCTCGAAAATACCCTGCCTGCCACGATACCCCGTGCCATTGCAATTGTTGCAACCCCTGCCTATCATAAAGGTTGTGCTCTCTATCTCATCCGGCGTAAACCCCAGCAACTTCAGCGTGCGAGGGTCTGGGTTGAGGTCTTCCTCCCTGCAGTCTGGGCATATCTTTCGGACCAGCCGCTGGGCCATGATAGCCTGGATGCTGCTAGCTACCAAGAAGGGCTTGACGCCCATGTCGATCAGCCTGGTCAAAGCCGAGGGCGCGTCGTTGGTATGGAGTGTACTAAAAACCAGGTGTCCAGTTAATGCGGCCTGAATCGCCACTTCTGCGACCTCCATGTCCCGAATTTCACCAACAAGTATGATATTCGGTGCCTGCCGGAGCATAGACCGGAGGATGTTTGAGAAGGTTAAGCCAATGCCCTCGCGTACCTGACACTGGTTGATTCCGGTGAAATTGTACTCGACCGGGTCTTCGGCGGTGATGATTTTCCGGTCAGGCCTATTCAGGTCGTTTAGTGCAGCATAGAGGGTAGTGGTCTTGCCGCTGCCTGTCGGGCCTGTAACCAGGAAGATACCGTTAGGCCTTTTGATAATTTGCTGGAATCGGCGGTTGTCTTCTTCCTCGAAGCCGAGATGTTCCAGCCCGAGCTTGGCTGCCTCGGGCCTGAGGATACGCAGGACGATGCTCTCGCCGTGGTAGGCTGGCAAGGCTGAGACGCGGAAATCGATATCCTCCGAGCCGATGCGCATCTTGATTCTGCCGTCCAGCGGCACGCGTTTCTCCGCCAGGTCCATGCCGGAGAGAATTTTGAACCTGTTAACCACAGGGCCTTGCATTTTTTTGGGGATATTGTCCCGCTCGATGCAGACGCCATCGATTCGATATCGAACGCGGACGCGGTTGACCATAGGCTCGATGTGAATATCGCTAGCCCGCATATTGACAGCCTCGGTGATGAGCATCCCCACGAGCCTGACGATGGGGGCGTCGCCGTCAGCCAACTCTTCCCCCTGGGCCATGAGGAGGTCTTCGTCTTCCTCGTCGCCGAAATCCCGCACCGTCTGGTCGACGGATATGCTCGTGCCGACGTTTTGGTCGATATAAGCCTGGATTTTGGACTTGGACACCAACACCGGCACAGGCTCTTCGTTCAGCATGAACCGGAGCATGTCTAGCGTCTCCAGGTCGAGCGGGTCGGTAATCGCGACCTTCAGCCGGCCTGCCTCATCCCTGCCCATCGGCAGGACCAGGTGCCGCTTGATTCGATCCTCCGGGAGTAGGCTAATCTCCGTCGCATTGACGATATTCCGCTCGATGTCGACATATTCCATGTCGTACTGCACCGCCAGGGCCTTGGTAACGTCCTCCTCGTCAGCCAGACCAAGCGCCTTCATAGCCTCGCCCAGCCTGACCCCCTCAGCCTCTGCATATTCCAACGCCTCGTCAACGCCAGCCGGGGAGACCACCGCCCATTCCGTGAGTATCTCGCCGAGCCTTTTCCTTTTTTTCGGTGGCATATTTTCCTTCTTGTTGTAAAAAAGTTTTCAGTTTTCCCCAGCACTTATTTGCGTAAACCCAAAGTTGTCGTTCTTCCGCTCGACTTGATCATTTACCGAATGTAGCAAATAAGTGCTGGGTCAGTAATCAGTAGTAGCAACAGCAAAAACAACAACAAAAAAACAGCAACTACGAAAGACACGAAAACCGCGAAAGGTTTATATTGCTGACTCCTGACTCCTGAATCCTAACCACTTTCTCAGCTTCGCGTTCTTTCGCGTGTTTCGTAATTTAAAATATCTGTGCATATCCGCGGTTCTCTTGGCGATGAAAGGCTATCGGGATTTTATCGGACCCAGCCCTCGCGTACAAGATTTATTACTGACTTCTGACTTCTCTGGGCATCTTGCCCATGCAAAAACGTGATTGCAAACACCACAACCACGGCACCCGGCGTCTCGCCCATGTTTTTCTGT
>JAOZNE010000103.1:0-6908 GCA_029933955.1 Phycisphaerae bacterium | reverse complement strand
CTAGCCGCCCTCGGCTGGAAAATTCGTATAAAAAAACACTGAAAATATAGTAAGTTCAACACAGCCGAGGGCGGCTGTGCTACATTTCCGGATATTTTTACAATTGGCTCGACAGTTACAGGAGAACATTCAGATGCGAAAACGCAAGAGTTTGATTGTACTGACAGCAGCGGTATTGGTCGGTTTTTCGTGTGTAGCGGTCTCGGCAGGCGCGGCTGGGGCGAAGCCTGAAAAGCAACTGAAAGGTGATGATTTCTTCAACAAATTTTCCCCGCCGAGCAAAAAATTCGGCGAAGCGGTAGGAATTCAATCGCCGTTCACGCAATATACTTCACTGGCGGACGGTGGGCCGTGGTTTGTTGATTTAGGAATCAAGTGGGCACGCGAAGACATGAATGCATACAGCATTGAACCCAAGCCCGGTGTGTATCAGTTTAATGACCGCTATGGTAATGCTCCCGGCGTTCCAACCATGCATGAACGATTTCAGTTTTACGCCGATAACAACATCAATGTGATTGTTATTGTAGGTGGCGTCAACACGGTAGCATATCCCAAGGAGCAAGGTGAAGGCGGGGTCTATCCGGTTGAGGCATACGGGGATTATGCGCTGGCGGTTGCCAAACAGTTGGAAACATACGGCAACGATTTTATAATCGAGATAATGAACGAACCTGTCAATTTTATGCGTGGCGCTCTGAATAAAGCCGGTAATGAGCAGGGCGGCGGCAATCAGCAGGGTGGCGATCCCGCTAACGGGGTCGCGTTATGGATGAAGCGATATGTCGCGATGGCGAATAATGCGATTCAGAAAATAAAAGCATACAATCCCAAGATAAAGATTATCGCCGGTGAAAGCGCAATTTGGGCAATTTCGAATTATTGGATGGTAAAAGCAGGCATAGACAGCCGAATGGATGGTTTTATTATTCATCCTTATTGGAAACCTTTTCCGGGCAAGGGCAGTAATTACAATGTGCCTTACTGGAAAATGATCAATGACGACCAGTCTCGCCGATCCAATATTCAACGAACAGGGTACGAATTTGAAAAGAATTTTGGACGTCGTGTTCCGCCATATTCCACCGAGGTCGGGTTTTCGGACATTACGGTCGGCGGCGGCGGAGCGCATGATAAGCAGAAGCCAGAAGTAATAGCTGCTTATCTGCCGCGCGAATTCATCACAGAATTTGCAGCCGGGGTTGAGGTGTTGAATTGGTATGCATTAAAAAGTCCTTCCGCCAAGTTCGGCGATCCCTTTGGCTTGGTCGATATGAAGACCTTTGCAAAACGAAAAGCCTATTTTTCGATGAAGACCATGGTTCAGCAGCTGGGCGACTACTACATGATAGACCAGATAGCAGGCCGGGAAAATACCGTAGCCGACACGCAGGGCTACTTGTTCAGGAACGATGCGAACAAATACAAATTGGTTATTTGGGATATCATGAACGACAGTAAAGATATCAATGAAACAAAAACTGTCACAATAGACTTAGACACCGCCAATCCAGATAGCGTAACACTTTACGACATTTACGGCAAAAAACTTGAAAAGAACTTCAACGACAAAGGTCGCCTGGAATTGAAAATCGGCATCTCGCCCATCTACGTGGATGGCGTAGGAGCAAAGGTAAGCCTAAAACAAAAGCCGGAAGACACCACCAAAAACAAGGACAAGTAACACGGACATTACAACGACAAACAACCAACACGAAAAGGGCATTATGACGAGAACAAATAAAGTTATGGAAACGTCAAATAATAACAATAATGCTAACACAAAAGGAAGTATCATGACAAAGCACATCTTGAGACTTATGGTCATTATTGCCTTTTTCGGTCTTTGCAACTATGCGTCTGCGGAAACTGAAGTAAATATCCAATCACTCCTGGATGAGATGATTAACCGTGAGAATGTGGCACGCTGGCCGCAGCCGTCTTATACTTGCAAACAGGTCAGCAGTTATGACCGGGGAGCCAAAGCACCAGGAAAGCCAAGCTGGTTTGCCAATGGTGACGCTTCTTCATTCATACGCACTGAAAAACACGGTAATCGTAAAGAATATGTCATCTGCGACATCAAAGGCCCAGGCGCGATTGTGCGTTTCTGGATGACCAAAACTAAGCATACCGGTACAATCCGGGTTTATTTGGATGGTGCGGATGCTCCCATAATTGAGAAACCTATAGATAAGGTAATCAGCGGGACTGCGTTGGCTGGTTCACCATTGTCCGCAATGAAAGCCAGTGGAAGAAATCTGTACCTGCCAATTCCGTATGCGAAGCGTTGTAAAATCACCTACGAAAATTTCCAGGAAGAACGTAACTGGAATAACGACGCGCTGTTTTGGCAGATAAATTATCGTACGTATCCCGAGAGTACCAGCGTTCGGACTTTTGCGATGAGTGATTTAACAATTGCCAAAGCAAAACTTGAACATGTGCAAAAATCGTTGCTCGACCCAGCTGGTGTCCAGCCCGCAAACGTGGTTTTCCACAATGCGATAAACAAGACGCTTGACCCAAAGCAAACTCTTAGCAAAACTTTTCAGGGGCCAGGGGCAATCTGTAAACTGTCAGTAAAACTGGAAGCTGATAATCTTTCACAGGCTCTGCGCTCAACCATCCTGAAAATCAGTTTTGACGGTGAACAAACCGTTAGTTGTCCTGTCAGCGATTTTTTCGGCAGCGGCGTGGGAGTGAATCCATTCAAGGGGTGGTACAGACAAGTACAAAAAGACGGAACCATGACCTGCTGGTGGGTTATGCCTTATCGCGAGAGCTGTGTTGTCGAACTGGAGAACACCGGCAACCAGCAAGTCCAGGCAACACTCGGCAGCGTAGAAACCTGTCCCTGGCAGTGGGATGATCGTTCGATGCATTTCTACACTTATTGGCGGCAGGAAAATGATATCCCAACCCGTCCCCACTGCGACTGGAATTATATCACGATCGAGGGCAAAGGCGTTTATGTCGGCGACACACTTGCTCTCTATAATCCAGCAGGAAAATGGTGGGGAGAAGGCGATGAAAAAATCTATGTTGACGAAGATATTTTTCCTTCACATTTTGGAACAGGCACGGAAGATTATTACGGGTATGCCTGGTGCTGCCCGGAAGTGTTTGAAGCACCGTTCCATGCCCAGCCACGCGCCGAAGGTCCGGGTAATCAGGGCCATGTAACCAACACGCGCAGCCGTTCGCTGGATGCGATTCCCTTTAGCAGCACTTTTCGTTTCGACATGGAGATTTGGCATTGGGCGTCAACAAAAGTCAATTACGCAGCTACCACATATTGGTACGGATTTCCCGGACTCAAAGCTACTGTTACCGCTCCACCTATAGCAGGACCTGCGCCAGCCGATAAGCTTTTTGATGGAGTGTTCTTAGATCAAACGAGTTTGGCGTTTATGCCTGTAGCTAAAGGTATGAATATTCATTATACTCTCAATGGAACAATTCCTACAAGGAAATCACCCATCTACAGCAAAGCAATCAACATCAAGAAAACCACGACAATAAAGGCAATGATATTCAGGAAAGATGGCGGCAAGTCTATTCCCGCCAGAAAACCAGTTGTTATCAAGAGAAGAAAAACTCCATATCGCACCGCTGTTGAGGTTAAAAATTGCGTCAACGGTCTGCGATATAACTACTACGAAGGCAACTGGGCTGTACTACCCGATTTCTCCAAACTGAAACCGGTACGCTCCGGCAAATGCGACAACTTTGTCATGCAGGAACACAGACAAGACGATTTCGCTTTTAAGTTTACCGGATATTTCAAGGCTCCAAAGGACGGGATATACAGCTTCTACACTACGTCTGACGATGGGAGTCAGCTATATATCGGCGATACACTCGTGGTGAACAATGACGGTATTCATAAGCCTGAGGAACAAGCGGGGCAGATTGCGTTGAAAGCAGGTCTCCATCCCATTACCGTAACTATGTTTGAAGGCAGGTGGGGGGAAACTCTCGATGTCAAGTTCACGGCACCGGGCCTGAGCCAAAAACAAATATCAAAAGAATTGCTGTTTACGGAAAGAAAATAATTTCAAAGGAGAGTGAAAAGAAAGTAAAAATGAAAACGAACAAAGTAATAGCAATGTTAATGATAGTATTATTTGCAGTCTCTGCAGCAACCTCGGCGAGCGCGGCCGGGGCGCCGCAGAGGCCCGGGGCCAAATCGCCGGTGAGCCAGGTTATTGTTATCAATGATCTCGAAGGCGAGATTCTCGACGAGATTGCCCGCGGCGTGGAGTGGTGGGATTGTAGCGGGGGCAGTGCGGGTCGGCTGGAGCTGACGGACGAAAACCCAGCGGCGGGCAAAAAATGCGCCGCACTGCATTACGACTCGACCTACGCCAAGAGCGGCCAATTTTTCCAAACCCATATGCGATATGGCCTGCCCCCCGGCGGCAAGGAACTCCGCTTCCGCGCCCGCTCGCCAAAGTACATACCGCTGACGCTACGACTCGCTGGCAGCGATGGCCAGGCACATAACTACACGCTGAATATCAAGGGCGACAACGAATGGCGGACGTTCAGCATCGACCTGACCAAGCCCTCGCCACAGCATTGGGGCGGCAAGAACGACGGCGTTATCCGCCAGCCAATAGGGCACCTGCTTTTCATCATCACCGCTGGGTCGCTCCCCCAGGCTGGGACTGTTTACTTCGATCAGATCGAACTGGTAACCGACGCGTCGCAGGCCCAGCTGGCCAAGTGGTTCTGGCAACAAAAGAAGGCCAAGGTCTGCCTGCAGACTTCCCTGCCTGGGAATCTTTACTATCAAGGTTCGCCCGTCGAAGCCCGGCTGGTCGCCATGCCCCAGCCTCCCAAAACCATGCAGCTGACGGTGGGGGCGGAAGTTTTCGACGTCAACAATAATAAAGTCAAGGAATACGCCGGGCTGAAACTCAACAGCGGCAATGGTTTTGCCACACCGATTTCCCTGCCGAAAACGCCGGGTTTTTACCGTGTAACGATGAGAATTACCGACGGCAAGCACGAGACAATCGCCAAAAGCCGCTACGCTGTTATTCCGCCGAACCCAGCTATGGATCGCAAAGAGCCTGACTCGCCGTTTGGCACTCAGACTCATTTTCGCCAGTGGTGGCAGCCTCGCGTTGGGCAGATCGTCAAGCGGGCGGGCATCGCGTGGATTCGCGAAGACACGGGCCTGGCCGACCTGGGCCTGGCCATCGCCAACGCCAACAACCTCTGCTACATGCCGGTTCTGCCCTGGGGACACAACCCGAAAAAGCTGAAAGCAGCCAAGGAAGCGGGCAAGGTTCTCGACAAGAATTGGAACTTCAGCGAAGAGGTCGAGCAGTATCGCAAGTACGCCGAGCGATTCGGCAAGGACATTGACGTTTACGATCTGATAAACGAGCCGCACATTCCGTGGGGGCCTGTGCTGGGCGGTAGTTGGAACGGCGGCGAGTGGCAGAAAATGTTTTCTGTGCTTGTAGGCCAGGCCACCGACGCTATTAAAAAAGTCGACCCCGGCGCGAAAGTCCTCTGGGAAGATGGCGATCAGCTCTTGTGGTATCCAGCCTGGGTCGAGCTGGGCGTAGCTAAGAAAATCGACTACATCTCGCCGCATTCCTACAATTTGCACCGCAGCATGCCACTGCCAGAGGAGCAGTTCATCGTGGACAAAAAACGCGGGCAATTCCCCAAGTTCCGCGAGTTCTGCCGCAAGCACAAACTCCCCTGGAAAGTCTGGGCTGGCGAGGTCGGGTTCAGCACATTTACCATCGGCACAAAAGCCAATGGCCAACAGACCAATCACTATTACACGCCCTGCACAGAGATCGAGCAGGCGCAGAATCTGGTGCGGATGATGGTCTATCAGCTTTACAGCGGGATGGAGAAAATCTTCTGGTACGATTTTCAGGATGACGGTTGGGACCCGCATAATCAGGAACATAACTTTGGCATTGTACTCAACAACTTCCTTCCCAAACCCGCCGTGGTGGCCTATGCCAACTTGATCAGCCGCCTGCGCGGCACGAAATGGCTTGGCGAGTATTATGATATCAGCAAGAACTGCGAAGCTATCGCGCTGGCAAGGCCTGGCTCAGCTCCGATGCTGATCGCCTGGTCAAGACGCGACACCGTAGCTGAGGAATTGCACATTTCCTCCGGGGTCTCGGCAGTAACGGTAACGGACATCTATGGCCGAGGCCGACGCGTGGAGATAAAAGATAAAATCCTGAAACTGGAACTAACCCCATCGCCAGTCTACATAGAAGGCCTGAAGATGAGCGACCTCAAGCCGCATCTGACCAAACGAGATTGGTAAAACAAACAAAACCATTCACCATGAATGACATGGAAAGCATGAAGAAAAACAATTAACACGGAAAGGGTATTATGATGAGAACAAGTAAAGTTATGGAAACGTCAAACAATAACACAAACGCGAAAGGAAGTATCATGAAAAAGCAAATGTTGAAACTTATGGTCATTATTGGCGTAGCGGTTTTTTTCGCTGGAACACTTAACGCGGCGGAGACTATTAAATTGAAAACTTCTAAAGAAATTTCCAACTCCATTTTTGGGACGCAGACGCATTTCGGACAGTGGTGGAAGTATAAAGAAGTAATGCCGCTTATCGAAAAGGCGGGGTTGAAATGGATTCGCGATGAAGTCTATTGGGGCGGAGTAGAGCTGGAAAAAGGCGTACTCAAAGTTCCAGCCAAAGCGCAAGCATGGATAGACGACGCCAACGCCAGAGGGATCAATGTCCTGATTCCGCTGGGATACGGTAACAAGCACTACCCGATGAAGGACTTCGAAGCCTTTAGGGATGGGTTCTGCAGATATAGCGCGTTCCTGGCTAAGCACTTCAAGGGCAAGGTTGCGGTGTGGCAGATATTCAACGAGCCTACAAA
>JAOZNE010000005.1:0-22836 GCA_029933955.1 Phycisphaerae bacterium | reverse complement strand
AATTCGTTTTCGCGTTTTTTCGCGTTTTTCGTAGTTTCTTTTTACTGACTCCTGAATCCTGACTCCTGACTTCTTCTGCTATTCACCCGCATTGTTGCCAGGTTGGTGGGGTTTTTAGGCGGTAGAGGGTTTCGCCTGCTTTGGGGATGTATAGTTTGCCCTGGTCTTCCTTGCCTTGCCAATCGGCGATGTCTATGCTGGCTGGGTCGCGGTAGCCCATGTTTATCTTTCGACAAATTTCTTCGGGAATCCCCGTCGCCAGCGTAACTTTTACCCGCGACCGCTCCACGCCATTTTCATATGTCCCAATCCCCCGGACATGCGTACTGTGAGCCAGGATGCCCCAGGGATAAGCCTTGAACTTGTCCCACTGCTCGGTGAAATATGGCAGGCTGTGATAGCCTATCTCCTCGATAATCCGCCCGTGGGCCTCAGCCAGCTCGTGAATGTGCGGAGCATAGATGATAAGCTCGCCGCCGTCGGCGACGACGCACTCCATTTTGTACATGCACTTGCCGCCCGTCCACAGCTCGTCGTACATCGCCGGCGCGCGAGACAGTATCGAATCAAAAGGTTTTTCGCAATAAGTTATCATCAGCTTATCAGCCAGGTCTACCGCAGCTGACCAACTCGGCCTGACCTCGTCGAAATACAGGCCCGCCAGGTCCTGGCCCGTAACCACCATACTCAACGCGAATTTCTCGACGGCTATCATATCCATCGCCGCGTGGAGCATCTGTCGGGTCGGCGTGTCCTTTAAGCCTATCGTTTTGGGGATGGTTATCAGCGCGCCGAGCCAATGGAAAAAGTTCAACAGCTCCTCGCCGCAGATGCCGGGGAAGAAATACTTGGCCCCGCCGGAGAAACCCACGACCTCGTGCGGGAAGACAGGCCCAGCTATCATCACGATATCGTAGTCGAATATCAGCTTGTTGACGGTAACGTCTATCTCGCGGGCGAACCGTTCGTTGCCAGCTCCGAGGTAGCCCGCCACCTGCTCAGCTGAGAACTTGCCGATGCAGGCAAGAGCGTCGGGGTTTTTCCAGTCGTGATTGAAAACTTCCGACCCTGGCAGCACCGCGGGACGCTCACCCGGCGAGATGCCCAGGAGCTTGTCGATAGCGGCCGGCGACATCGGCGGATGCGTGCCCAGTGCGACGAGGAAATCCAGCTTGGCTGCGGCTGGGGCGATAGCGGCATGAAGCTCCCGGGCAACCAACGGCAGCGGGCAGGTACGCGTATGGTCGGGGATAATCACCAGCACCCGCTTGCCAGCTGGGCCTATGCGGGCAGAGGCGTCGCGGATAATGTCCCGCACATCCCCTGCCGAGAGAATACCGTCCGTCTTGCCGAATCCGATAATGTTCATGTTTCGTCCTTTGTTACCAAAAAATGCTAAAAAAACGCTAAATATTGTCAAACAGGCCAGTTTGACTATACTATACCCCAGCACAACTATCTTGGAAACGAAGAAAGGCTGACGGGAAAGCAGTTGACTGGTTGATTGGTTAACTGGTTGACTGGTTGACTGGTTTAAAAACAAAAACGGCAAACTACGAAACACGCGAAAGAATCCGAAAACGAATTATTGTAAAAAACAAAAACAGAAAAAAAGAAAAAGAGTAACCGTTCACAGAAAAGAACCACGAATAAACACTGATAAACACGAATTATCGTAAAAAACAAAGTTTACCATGAGGTTTTTTGTTTTTTCTTTCGTGTTTTTCGCCGTTTTAAATATCTGTGTCTATCTGTGTTTATCCGTGGTTCTTGTTTTTGTGTGAACGGTTGCGAAAAAGACTGGATTCCCGCTTTCGCTGTTTTTGTTTTTACTGATAACTGATAACTTTTTTGATTACTGACAACTTTTTTGATTACTGACAACTTTTTTAGGCGGGAAGGAAGCCAGATGTTTGTTGCACACATCACGCACGAAGCTGTTGAGGATATGGGCGGTATCGGTACGGTTATCGCTGGGCTGACGACCTCCAAAGCGTATGGCAAGGCTGTCTCTCGCACTGTTCTGGTCGGCCCGCTGTTCTCCACCGACAAACCCACCGCTGAGCTGCTGGGCCCGGGCGGGAAGATTCTCTACAGCAGCCTGGACGAAATATACCAGGACAACTGGCGCGAAAAGTTTGGCCCGATCGAGCGGACATATGGCGTCGGGATAATCTACGGCACACGAAAAATCCACGAGCCATACAGCGGCAAAGCTGTCGATGTGGAGGTGCTGGTGTTCGACCTGTTCGCTGCCAACGAAAAACGCGTGAACATCTTCAAAGCCAGCCTGTACGAAAAGTTCGACATACCCTCGGACAAGTTTCAAAACGTGTGGGATTTCGAGCAGTATATCCGCCTGGCCGAGCCTGCTATCGCGGCGCTCAAGGCCCTGGGCGCGATGGGCGAGCGGCAGACCGTCCTGCTCAGCCACGAGTACATGGGCATGCCGACTGTGCTCAAAGCTATCCTCGACGGCAACGAGAATACCAAGACGGTTTTCTACGCTCACGAGGTCGCATCGGTCAGGCCCATCGTGGAGAACACGCCAGGCCACGATACCACCTTCTATAATGTGATGAAGCGGGCTGCGGAAAATGGCCAAAATTTGGAAGATATTTTTCCGCAGGTCGTCCACAATTACAAACATCCGTTGGTCAAGGCTGCGCGACATTGCGACCACGTTTTTGCCGTGGGCGATTTCGTCCGAGCTGAGCTGGAGTTTCTGGACAGCCGATTCGCCAGGGGAAATATCGACCTGGTTTACAACGGCATTCCCGCTGCGTCGCTGACGATGCGGCAGAAGCGCGCCAGCCAAGCTCTGCTGCAGGAATACGCAGCCAATCTGTTCGGCCAGGCTCCGACATGGGTCTTCACGCACGTTGCTCGGCCCGTGCTTTCCAAAGCTATCTGGCGAGACCTGCGAGTGCTGCACGAGCTTGAGCCTCTCCTGGCCAGCCGGGGCGAGCGGGCGGTGTATTTCATGCTCGGCACGCTGGGCGGCGGGCGGCGAGGCAGGGACGTGCGACACATGGAGCGCGTCTACGGCTGGCCTGTTGCTCACGAGCAGGGCTACCCCGACCTGTGCGGCGGCGAGGAAGTCGTCGGCGAAATGTGCGACGCGTTCAACCGCACGCACGAACATTCCCGAGCTGTGCTGGTCAATCAGTGGGGCTGGTCGTCCAAAGCCTGTGGCCAGCGCATGCCCGCCAAAATGACCATCGCCGACCTGCGGCGAGGCTGCGACCTGGAGTTCGGCATGAGCGTGTACGAGCCATTCGGCATCAGCCAACTCGAGCCGTTGAGTTTCGGCGCGTTGTGCGTGCCGTCGAGCGTTTGCGGGTGCGTCAGCTTTGCCGCCGCAGCTATGCGTGGCGAGAAGTTCGACAATATAATCGAGGGCAATTTCCTGCACTTGCCGGGCGAGCCTGGCATTGAGGAGATTCTCTCGTTGAGTACCGCCGAGCGTGACGCTATCGAAGCAGCGGAGGGCCGACGACTGGCAGAGCGGATAGCCCAGCTACTGCCTCGGGACAAAGCGACTCAACAGCGACGGATCGAGACAGGCCAGGACCTAGCCCATCGCATGAGCTGGGAGCACGTGGTAAACGAGTATTTCCTCCCCGCCATCCGTCGAGCTGGCGACTAGCCACCCGCCAAGTGTATCCCGTAGCATGGGCATCCTGCCCATGTTTTTTCTATGTTTTCTTTTTCTGTTTTTTTCTGTTTTTTTGTCATTCCCGCGAAGCTTGTCCTCGATCTGGTCGGGGAGCGGGAATCCAGGAGGCGGTAAAAACGTGGTTGCAAACACCGCAACCACGGCACCGGGCAAAAAAATATCGTTCCCGTCTGATTGCGGGCTTGTCAACGACTCGGAAAACAGGTAGAATCCCTCCCCTTCAAACTTGGCGGCATCTGACAGCCAGGCTTGGCGAACCACAGAGCAGCGTCGCAGCAACAGCAGTTTGCAGCCACGCCATGCTCGATAAAATACGGAGCGTAGCTCAGCTTGGATAGAGCGCTGCGTTCGGGACGCAGAGGTCGGAGGTTCAAATCCTCTCGCTCCGATTTTATAACATCGTGCATCGCCGGAAATCAGGGGGACATAATAGTAAACTTCCTTTTTTTACGGGTTTTACAAAGTATCCTTTTCAAGGCGAAGGAGTCTAACCCCAAATGGTTTTAACTGAAAGTTTTTTTGGTTGATTCATTGGTTAGTGAGCGACCGGATTTTCTGGCGGGGTTTTTTGCGTATTTACTGGCCAGCCAGTCAACTCAAATCAGCTGGTTTGAGCATATAAGATGGAATTGTTTAGCTGGTCATCTGGTGGGAAATGAGAAAGGGCCAAGCGTATGAATGCCTGGCCCGGAATTTTTTTTGAAACGAGACCGACGGGATTCGAACCCGCAACCTCCGGATCGACAGTCCGGTGCTCTAACCAGTTGAGCTACGGTCCCAACACCTCAGCCAGGCAAGCCCGGGGGCTAAACCAAAACCGAGTCAGCGTAGTATATACACTGCGCAGCGGTTGTCAACGCTTTTGAGGGAAATAGACAAAAAAACTCACAGCCATCCCATAGACGGCGGAAATTCGGTTGCTAGTCACAATTTAACCAATAAACATACAGGGCTGCGGCTGGGTCGTCAGAATGTCAACCCGCATTTTACTACAAAGATATCGCTTCTGCAGAGCTGTCAAGCCATCGTGTTATGGGATGGCTGTGAAAAAAACTTTAGAAGCCCAGCCTTCCGACAAAAAAAAGAGCCACGAATGGACGCGAATTTTTGAAAGAAAAAAAGTTCACCACGGCACCTGGCTGTGAGATTTTTTTAAAAGAAAATCCGTGTAATCTGTTTGTAATCTGTGAAATCGGTGGACTGCTTTTCTGCCTGACTGGCCTGACTTGCAAAAAAAAATTCGTATTTTGTCGAAAGTAAGTTCATTGCCCCCTCGCATTGTCCGATAATGTCTTTGACACGACTATTGTCGTCGAAAAACCACGTTGGTAATTGAAGACCGAGGCCAAGATGAAGCTGGATTTGCCGGACGATATTCTGTTCTCTGCCGAGGCCTCAAGCCAGGAGCTTCGCCTGGCCTTGGCGTTGCAGCTTTACTCCGATTCGCGGGTCAATTATGCCGACGCGTGCAAACTGGCAGAGGTCGCGCCGGGCCTGTTCGACCGGGAATTAGCCCGGCGAGATATCAGCGTCATTCGTTTTCCGTCCGTAAATACCTGGCGAGAACGTCAGCGAGCAGGCTAAAAACAAAAAAACGAACCACGGATGGACACAGTTGATTGGTTGACTGGTTAATTGGTTAAAAACAAAAACGGCGAACAACTAAGTGAACATTCGCATTTTTTGTGAGGATGATAAGAAAAAAAGAACTTCATGCTCTTCATGTGCTTCATGGTGAGAATAGTGAGCATGGTGTTCTTTTGATGTGAGTTGCCGCTTATCGAGAGCGTTTTGTAGGAGACTGTTTCAGAACGTCATCGGCGGCAGCGCGAGGATCTCGCAAGGCTGGGCTGGAGGGCCCAACTGCCCGCGAGATTCGTTCCGCTGCAGTCGCTGTGATGCCGTTTTCATGAATACGTCTCCTGCAAAACGCTCTTGCTGTTTCAGGGAACAGGGAAATAGGGCCAGTGTCGTGGTTTGGGTGTTTGCAATCGCGCAAAACCTCAGCTGACATGTAAACCGCAAAGCCGCTCCGGCTAACTTCTGAATCCTGACTCCTGACTTCTGATCACTGACAGCCTTCTCGGTATGAGCTGTCTTGTACTACCAGGCGGAAACGGCGTTTCATGCCGAACGGTAAATCGTTGTCCGGGTCTGGGGTGATGGTAAGGTTTGTGCTGGGCGAGAACGGCGCGGATGAAGCCCTGGAAAACGTCAACGGCGTCGCTCGCGGCGTGTTGATATCGCCCTGGCCCGGGTCGGGTTCGTATATAGTGTAGGCTGAGGAGTCTTCGCCGCTGGCTTCCCAGTTACCAATATTGCTGCCCCACCAATGGGTTTGCGAGTTGTACAGGTGGTCCAGATTGGCCATGCTCACGACAGTACCCTCGACATTGGCATTGTCTCGGATATCGACAATACCGCCGAGGACGATGCCCACCATCGTAGATTCCGACCCGACATTTTTCTGGTCGAAGTCGCCGATATTGACATTAAAATTCGGCATCATAATCGTCGTGCCGTTCAGCTCAGCCCGGATAGCGGATGGGTTGAAAACCGTGTTGCCCACAAACATCGCCGAGTTGCGTTTGTATCGCATATCCTTCGGCGCGCTGGAAACGACAGGCCCGTCGAATGTGCAGTTTTCGAAGACGACATTGTTGGCCGCGTTCGTGTTGGTATACCCGCTGCCCGCGCCGCATGGGGCATCTTTACGCAAAATATTGTACTTGTTGTAATCCTGATACGGCGCCAAGTCCGTCGTCTCGTCGCTCTCGACGTATGTAACGCCGGTGAAGGTGCAGTTCTTGAAATGCGCGTTGCTGCCCATCGGGATATGCAGATTTTTGAACACGGGGCGTGACGCGTCCGAGCCGTCGTAGCCTTCATAATAGGCTCGCCAGGCGCTGACGCCCGAGGCCCAGTATTCGCAGATTATCTTGGCTGATGCGTCCGGAGCTGGGTTCGGCTCAGTAACCCATGCTTCGCCCATTCGCACATAGCCCGACGAGCTGCGGTATCGGCCTATCGGATTATCCGTCGCCGGGTCTCGCTCCACACGCACCCAGGTGCCCGAGCTGTCCCTGTATCCAAACTCCCACAAACCCGCGGGATTTTGGTCATAGCTTATCCAGATATGGTTCTGGGCCTGGTAGCCATAGAGGTAGTTCCCACTGGCGTCGCGGAAGTCGCTGGTGTCTCTCTCGAGCATCGGATGGTTCGATATGGGATATGGCAGGGTTCGTTTTTCGTTGTCGCCGACCGCGTCGCCGAAGGAGCCTGACGCTTCGGTTCGATTTTTGAAAGGTGTGGTATCGAAGTCTTCGCTGGTCAGCGTCAGCGTGTCAGGCTCGTCGTAGCTTATCTGCGATCGCAGGTCGCTCTCTCGTATGCCGGGCATCGAGTCTACAACCAGGCTCCACTCGTCGATCTCCTCGTTGCCGTTAAATTGGCCCTGGGTTTGGGTGGTCTTCAGTTTACCGCCGTCGAGCACGATATTCTCAGCTTCATCCACGCTGTTGATGTGGATATTCTCCTGGCTGCGATAGGACGGCCAGGCATTGCCTATGTCCAGCGGATACGCGCCGTTGAAGTTGCGATTCCAGCTTGACATAACATCGCCGTTGATGGTCGTGTCGTTGCCGCGGATGATGACGCGGATGGTGCTTGCGATGGCGTAGCGCAGGATTTCCGTGTCAGGCTCGATTGCGAGATTTACGCTGAGGGTTTTATTAGCCTGGCCACATACGCCGCTGACGACCAGCTGCACCTCCGTGGGGTTGTCGTCCTCGTCCACCTGCGAGACGTTTATCGAGAAGTTGAAACTTTGGCCATTGGGCAGCGAAATTGACGGCGCCGAGACGGAGTCCTCGTCATACGATATCGACCAACCGTCCGGCAGCGACTCGGCGCCCTCGAGCTTGCCTGCCAGGTGGTCGCCGATGACCTGCATCATGTCCGGCGTGCCTGTCAGCACCGGTTCGCTTTGGCAATCGCGCAGAGAATACAGCACATAGGACAGCCCACTCTCGGCAGCCATGCGGGCATTGGTACTCTGGTCGTAGTTCGTAGCCTTTCGGACGTCCATCACGCTGGAGTGCGACAGCGTCATCGCCATCATCGCCATCACGACCATTAGCAACAGGGCCATGAAATACGCGGCACCTCTTCTCGAATGAGGCCTGGGGTTTCGTTGTCTCCGGTTCGGTGTCGAAAATTTCATTCTTCACTCCTTTCGTCCGTTATCAGCCAGCCTGTGTTTAGCACGACCGAGCCGTCGTGGGAGATGGTAACTTGTACATAAATAACGTCACTGGCCCCGTTGGCGACCACCGCGTTGGGGTCGCCCTCGTCTCGCCAGGTCAGGCTGGTGGTTTGGCTCCAGCCGGCGAGGCTTGTGATGGGCTGGCCGAAGCTGTTCCTGGGCGGGGAGAATGTTGCCGACAGCAGGTCGTCCAGGTCGTCCACATATGGGTCGCTGCCAACGTAGCTGTCAGGCCCGGGCGGGTTGTCCGCGTCTGCGGCGTCGGGGTCGCGAAAGGGTAGGTTGGCTGTCCATTCGCGAACCCCCTGAGCAAGAAACACCGCCTGGGTGATCTCCCCGCCAGCGGCATTGACGCTTGTGCTCGATGCCATCGATGCCAGTATCGCGGTGAATCCAATGCCGAGAATCACCGCAGCTACAAGCACCTCTGCCAACGTGAAACCACGCGAGCTGGCAGACTGTCCGGGTCTTTTTATTCCTTTGCTTGTCGTCATCATCATCTGCTCCAAACTCCGCCTCGGCCAAGCACTCTGGCCCAGCGGAAAAGCTGCGTCGGGTGTCGTAGTTGCGGTCTGCAACCACGATATCGGCAAACGCGGTTGCAGACCGCAACCACGACACCTGGCAAAAAACCAACGGGAAGGTATCGGAAATCGCGCCGGATAGCTCCAGGCCAGGCGACTTGAGGAAAACGAGCTTTGTTCAAAGGCTATCAGTAATCAGCAAAGAATTGAATATTGGATATTCGGTTTTTAGCCAACGTTGTGGCACACTTTTAACTCTGAGTTAGTGCGCAGCTCCGCTGGCTACGGACGACATCTTGAACACAGGCAGGATAATACTCATCGCGATGAAGCCCACCACAAAGCCCATGAACACAATCATCACAGGCTCGATAAGGGACGTGGTCGCTTTTATCGTGTCGCGCAGCTCCTTGGCGTAGAAGGCTGACACGTCGCCAAGCACGTCGCCAAGCCGGCCAGACTCTTCACCAGCTGAGACCATCTGCACGACACTCTTGGGCAGCAGGTCGCTCTTCTGCAGGGGCGTAACGATTTTATTGCCCTCCTGCACAGAGTCCCGCACCGAAAGCCAAAGGTTGCGATAAACGATATTGCCCGACACGTCAGCTGTAATTTCCAGCGTATCGAGCATCCCCACGCCGGCGATTATCAGCTCGCCCATCGTCTGCAAGCCTCGGGCGATATACACCGCGCGAAACATTCGTCGAAAAATCGGCACGCGTAACTTGAATTTGTCGAAGTACAGCCGGCCCTGGTCGGTCCGCTGAGAGACAATAAACCCCACCACAAACACCACCAGCGCAGTAACCAGAACATACCACTGATGTTTCAGGAAATCGCTCAGGGCCAAGAGCATAACGGTAGGCTTTGGCAGCAGATGCTCCTTGCCCGCGAAAACCTTCATAAACCTCGGCAGCACCCATGTCAGCAGGAAAACCACCGCCGTTATCGACATGGTGAACAGCACGGCTGGGTATATCATCGCCCCGCGGATCATGCTGCGAGTTTCAGCTTGCTGCTCCAGATAGGCTCCGACGCGATCCAACATATGCGCGAACGTGCCGGACATTTCCGAGGCCCGAACCATGTTGACGTACAACGAGCTAAACACGCTGGGATGCTTAGCCAGGGCCGCGGAAAACGGTGTTCCCGCTTCCACGTCAGCCTGAACCTGCCGAAGCATTTTCTGGAACCGCATGTTGGTAACCTGCTCAGCGATACCCTCGATCGCGTCGCGTATGCTAATGCCCGCCCGGATCATCACGCTGAGCTGTTTCGTGAAAAACAGTACGTCCTTCAAGCCCGGCTTGGACTCGACGCGAACGTTCCGCAAGCGGGCTATAATGCTGCCCATGTCGGGCGCCTGCTCGATATTCAACAGATGCCCATCCTGCTGCCGCGCCCAGCCCGAAGCCTCCATAAGAGACTCAGCCTCTATGACGCCGGCGTTTATATTGCCAGCGGGACTCTGAATTTCGTACTTATACTTGGCCATGATTTATCCACTAAGTTGACGCAGCAAGGCTGTCGGGTTGGCAGCCCTGCCAATGCCATCGTCCCTGTCAATCACTCCGTTGATAACCAAACTGCGAATGGAATCGTCCAGGCGACACATACCCTCTGCCCGGTTGGTCTCGATGATGTTGGGGATTTCGTGAAGCCGGTTTTCACGGATGCAGTTTCGAACCGCGGCATTGCAGACCATCACCTCGCAGGCCGGAGCCATGCCGGAGATGTCGATCCGGCGGAACAGAGTCTGCGTAACGACGGCCTGGAGCGTGTTGGACAACATGCTGCGAACCTGGTTTTGCGACTCTGCGGGGTATATGTCCACGATGCGAGCGAGAGTCTGAGCTGCACTTTGCGTGTGCATGGTGGATAGCACCAGGTGCCCGGTTTCCGCAGCGGTAATAGCGGCGGATGTGGTCTCCAGGTCTCGCATTTCGCCGACGAGGATAATGTCCGGGTCTTGTCGCAACGCGTGCTTCAGGCCGCTGGCGAATGTCGTTACGTCCGAGCCGACCTCGCGCTGCTCGATGAGACATTTGTCGCTGCGAAGCTGATATTCGACCGGGTCTTCCATCGTGATAATATGCTTGTCGTACTGCTTGTTCATAACGTCGATCATCGAAGCCAGCGTGGTGCTCTTGCCGCTGCCGGTTGGGCCTGTAACCAGCACCAAGCCGCGTGGCAGATGCACGAATTTCGTAACGATATCCGGCAGCCCAAGGTCCGCCAAGGCTGGCACGTCCGCAGTGATCGCTCGCATGGAAATGCTGATTACATCAGCTTGGTAATGTGCGTTGACGCGGAACCTGCCCAGCTCATCGACAGCGACGCTGAAATCGTAATCACGATTCCGTTCGAAGTCAGCTTGCTGTTTTTCGCTGAGCATTCCGCTCAACAAATGTTGCGTATCGGCAGGCTGAAGCACCTCAAGCCCGTCAGCCTGTTGCAGCTGAGTGTGCACGCGAAACGTAGGCTTATGCCCCGGAACCAAGTGAACGTCACTAGCACCGGCGTTTGTAGCACCAGTCAAAATATCCATCAATTCAATCATAAGTTAAAAGCAAATCCGAAATACGAATATCGAAATACGAAACAAATTCAAAAATCTAATATCGAAATACGAAACAAATTCTAAATTCTAAAAAATCTTGCAACCGTTCATTTCTTTTTTTTCTTTTGTTTCTTTGTCATTCCCGCGAAGGCGGGAATCCAGTTTTTCTGTGTGTTTTTTCGTGTAATAATTAGTGTTCATTCGTGGTTCGCTGTTTTTGTTTTTTTGCTTTTACTAATAACTGACAACTGATAACTTTTTTCAAGTTTCTGTCACCCTCATCACTTCTTCCACGGTGGTTCTGCCTTGGGAAACTTTATCCAGTCCGTCTTGCTGGAGGGTCTTCATGCCACTTTCAACTGCGAAACATTTCAGCTCGGTAATCGACGGGTTCGAGCCTATGACAACGCGGATTTTTTCGTCGAGTTCGAGGAATTCATACAGGCCCAGCCGTCCTTTATAGCCGGTCTGACGACAATTGTCACAGCCTCGGCCTCGGAACAAAGTTACGCCCTCATAGCCCATGCGTTTGAGATATTCGCCTTCAATTCTGCTATCCAGCGACACTTCCTCTTTGCACTCGGAACATATCCGCCGCACGAGTCTCTGGGCCAAAATTGCGTTTACCGCGGCACTTATCAGGAATGGCTCGACGCCGATATTTATCAACCTGGTGATACTGCTGGGCGCGTCGTTGGTGTGCAGCGTCGAGAGCACCAGATGGCCTGTCAGCGAAGCCTGTACCGCGATGCGTGCGGTTTCGGTGTCGCGAACTTCGCCTATCATCACGATGTCGGGATCCTGACGCAGCAGGCTGCGCAGGGCGGCACTGAAAGACATGCCGATAGTATCGTGGACGTTGACCTGGTTTATCCCGCTCAGCTCATATTCCACGGGGTCTTCGACGGTCGAGATATTCAGCTTGTCGCGATCCATTATTTGCAAGGCTGAGTACAGGGTGGTGCTCTTGCCGCTGCCGGTTGGGCCCGTAACCAGCACGACTCCGTGAGGCTGAAGGATATGATGTCGGAACCGCCCGAGTATCTCCGGCGAGAATCCCAGGTTCTCCAGCCCGACGGAAATCGATCGGTTGTCCAGCAGGCGGATAACGCACTTCTCGCCGTGAACGGTCGGCAGGGTGCTGACTCGCAGGTCGATGCTGCGCCGTTGCACCGTAACGCGAATCCTGCCGTCCTGGGGCAGGCGACGTTCGGAGATGTCGAGATTGGCCATGATTTTCAGTCTGGAAATCACTGCGGCGTGCATTTGTATCGGCGGGGCTGCCTGCTCAAAAAGTATGCCGTCCATGCGAAACCGCACACGCAGCTTCTTCTCGCCAGGCTCGATGTGAATATCGCTGGCCCCTTCCGTAGCCGCGTTGGAGATGAGGAAATTTACGTATCGAATGACTGGACTCTCCCCAGCCATCTGCTCGAGGTCGCGGTCGTTGTCGGTTTCCGTGTCGACAACCTCGACGGTATCCTCGTCGAAGTCGCGGACAATCTCGTCGACGTGCTGGCTAGGCCCAGCTGAAAAATCGTCGATAATTTTGCGGATATCAGCCGACGGCGTTACCAGCAAATTCACCGGACACTTCAGCCGACGGCGGAAATCGTCGATGAGAAAAATATCAGCCGGGTCGGATATCGCGATGACAATGGCCTCCTCTTCCCAGCGAACTGGCAGGACGACTTTGTTGCGGAGATATTTCTCTGGCAACATCGCATAAGCGTCGGGGGAAACTTCCTCAGGCTCGACCCGCGCGAATGGTAGCCTGAAATAAGAAGCTGCCGCCTGCAACGAACGCAACTCGTCAATGGCACCGATGCTAACCAGGGCTTCGAGAATGCTCAGCTTGGGTTCGTCCGCCATTTTCTTCTGGGCCAGGGCAAGCTGATCCGCGGTGATATGACCCTGCGACAAAAGCAGGCGTTCAGGCCCAGTTGGGGCAGAAGCATCTGCAATCTGAGCGGGACGCCAAAGGTCGTCCTGCCCAACGGCACCGGCCCCGCCAACCTCAACAGAAGGCGCCCCCAACTCAGTTGTCCCATCAGATGATATCATTCCAAAACTTTCAAACTTAAAAAAAATAATCAGTTGTCATTTATCAGTAACCAGTAAAAGCAAAAACAGCAGAAACAGCGAACCACGGATAAACACTGATTTTTTACTTCTTTTTCTTTTTTTTCTACTTACTTTTTTCTTTGCGTTCTTTGCGTTCTTTGCGTTCTTTCGCGGTAATTTTTTTCTTTGTCATTCCCCAGCACTTATTTGCAAAACTGTAGAATGTCGAAAACTTTTTACATGAGCTAACAACTCTCTGAAACTTTGCAAATAAGTGCTGGGGAATCCATTCTTTTTCTGTTTTTACTGATAACTGATAACTTTCCTTACTGCGGCATATTCAAAACATGCGTCTTATCCTGCCATCGCAGGACTACTTTCGCAGGCGCGATTCGCTCTACCTGCCAGCCGGCGACGACTTGGCCCTGGGTAACGAACTCGCCCGAAATCGTAGCTGACGAATTATTGCCCATCACCAACACCGACTGAAGCTGCAACTGTTTCACAGGCGGAGCTGACGGAGCAGCCGGTGCGGAGTTCTCCTTTGCCTCAACTAGCTGATCTTTGCCAGGCGGAGGCTCCCAGCCAAATGTTATAAACGGGTTCACGGGCAAGGCTGCCAGGGGCACCTGTCGCTCGCTTGCTTTGTGATAAAAATTGGCTACCACACCCCCCTGCCCCGCGGAATCCCGGGCCACGACGCGATTCATATCTGCCAGGCCCGCTTGTACCATCACAGCGTTGCTGCCCTCTCTGTCGGTCGGCCCAGCCTTGCCAGCTGCGTGACTTTCCCACAGCACCCAGCCGATACCCACGAGAAACAGCACGCCCATCATAACAGTGCTGCGATCAAACCCGCCAGTCTGACCTGCAAGGCCACGCTGAGCGCTGCGCGGCATACCGCCGGACGCCTGGGTGGTGCCTATGTTTTTCGCAGCGGTCATGACTTTTGCTCCTGCTTTTGCTCCTGCTCCTGCTGAAAGAAAATCCGCAGCCTGAGCTTGGCTTTGACATAACCTTGGGTCTCGGTCTTGAGCAGCCTGACCCTGTCAACGTGAATGATTCGCGGATAATTTTCCACAGCCTGGAGAAACGAATAAAAATTCGGAAAAGTCCCTTTCACCTCCATCGTCAGGTCTCGATGCTTATATTCCTTCTCGGGTTTCCTGACGTTTTTTTGTGCCGTCAATAAGGTTGGCCCGACTGGTTTCCGTTGCACCTCAGCAGGCATGGCCCGGATATTCTTTGTCCGCATGCTGTTGGCCCGGGCCATCTGCGACAAATCGCCAATGGTCTTCTCGATATTGGCCAGCTTCGGCACGCGATCTTGCAAGTGCAAAACAGCCTTTTCCAGCTCGACGATATTGTCATTCACCTGCTGCATAGCTCTTTCGCGGATGAGTGTAAACTCGCCGAGCTGTCTGCGCTTCACGGCCGAGTCGTCGCGCATCTGCGCGTTGGCCTTGCTGCGAGGCGACAAAACGCACATGGACATCACTACCGGTATCACGAAAAGCATACCGATAAAAATATACTCGCGAGGCCCGAATTTCGAGGACGTTTTCATTGCTCACACCCCTTCGGGCCTGAGTGCTTCGCCAGAGCTACAGTTTTGGCCCGGGCAGTCGGCGGGGCGATGTCGCTGCGAAGTATCATACGAATAGCAAACTCGCGGGCAGGCTCAGCTGGGGCCTGGCCCGCGTCTGGAGCCGGTTCGTTCAGCGCGGAAATATCCCGCCGCCTGGCTCGTTTCCCGTCAGCTCGGGCTTCACGCGTGTATTGCAGTTCTGCCTCCTGCATCAGCGGATGGGCTTTCAGGATGGAATAATATTTCGTGATATCCGCGTCGGTCCGGGCCAAGCCCTGGAGACGTACCTCGATGATAGGCGGGAGCTTGGACTTGTCAGCCTGGGCTTGCGACTTGGTCTGCTTGACAACTCTGCCACGCCGCTTAGGGGCAGGCTTGTTCCGCTGACGACTGGCCAGGAGCAACTCGCTGAGCGAGACGTTCTGCGGGCAGGCCTTGGTAACCGCAGCCAGGACATAACTTCTGGGCAGACGGTCTTCCTTGCTAGCCGAGGCCCTGGCCTGGGCTAGCAGAGCTTCGGCGTGACCCTGAAGCCGAAAGAAGTTTTGTTTCAGGAAGCTCGCAGCCTCGTCAAAGCTTGCGTTGACCGCTATATTTTCGCTACGGATCTCACGCGTCCGCTTGCCGGAGTATTTATCCGCACCGATTATCCCGGCCATGATCACAGCAAAAAGCACGACGCACGCCAAGTCCACACGGTCGCGAAAACGCCGCTTGACATAATAATCCGGAAGCAAATTCATCGTACTCACGTAATATCCTTGGTGTTGGCTGGCTAGCTGATTTATTGGTTGATTAGTTGATTAGTTGACTAGTTGACTGGTTGGTTAGTTGACTGGTTTTTCTTTTCCTTGTCATTCCCGCGCAGGCGGGAATCCATTCTTTTCTGTTTCTTTTTTCGCAGCATGGGCATCTTGCCCATGTGTCGCATGGACGTCTCGTCCATGTTTTTTCCATTTTTTTGCTTTTACTGATAACTGATAACTGGCTACTGATAACTTTTCATTTCAGCCCGCCCAGGCTAAGTCCAATCGCCACTGCCAGGGAAGGCTTGGCCTGTTCGTCCTGGCCTAGCACATTGGCTGCGTTTTGGCCTATTTGCATCGCTGCGATGGGGTTGCCTATCTGTGCGGGCAGGTTCAGACGTTTGGCGAGTAGTTGGCATATCCCGCGGTCCCGGGCCTGGCCACCGGTGAAAACTATTCTCTCCACGCTCGACTTGCGGAAGACAGCTTCGTAATATCGCAGGCAGTGTTCGATGTTTTGGCTTGTCGCCTCGACCCATTCCTCCGCCCACTGGGCCACAGCCTTGCAATCAACGTATCCATCCCGCTCCTGAACCTCCGGGGGAACCTTAGATTCCTGCTCCGGCGGGACGGCAGTGTTTTCCGCAACAGCCTGGACTAACTGCCTGCTACCACGCGGCAGGTTCCTCGCAAAGGCTACCTCAGGCCCGTGCGATATTACCACCTGCGTACTGACCGAACCCATATCGACGTAGAGCACCGCCTTGGCTGGGTCGGCCCCCCAGTCGAACAGGCTGGAGAAACACTGCACCAACGTCAACGGCTCGACGTTGACGCCCACGACCTCCAGCCCGACGCGGTTGGTCATCTCCAGATAAGCGTCCATCGTCGCCAGCGGCACAGCCACGGCTATAACTTCCTGGCGAGTGCCACCTTCGCAGTGAACATCCCCAGCTACGATGTGTCGAACCACAGCTTCGTTTATCGGGTAGGGCAATTCGCTCTGGGTCGCCCTGCGGACAGCCAGGGTCGTAGCCTGGGGGTCCAGCTTGGGCACCTTCACATGACGGACGAACGTATGCTCAGCCGGCAGGGAAAGTATGCAGCGTCGGCCCTTGAACTGACTGGCCTTGAGAACACGGGGGATGTTTTGCGCGAGAAAATCAAGCCTTCCCAGCAAGTTGCCGCCAATGTCCTGGGGTATCTCGATCTTGCCCAGGGCCAACAGCTCCAAGCCATCTTTCAGCTGGCGCAGCTGGGCCAACTTCGCGGCAGAGGAACCTAAATCGATTCCAATCGGTAACGTGTCCCTGGACGATATGTTAAAGGCCCATATCACAAATGCTCCATTTCCTGCCCGACCCCGCGCAAGGTCTACATAGCCCGACACCCGACCGGAGGAACTCCTCCGGCCGGGTCGGGTGATCTTTCAAAACTTATGATCGCCAGCATGGTTGCACCGGCGCGTGTCCAAAACTTACTCAGCTGCAGCGGCGCTGACCGTACCAGTCGTGGCATCGTAGCCATAAGCAGCTCCAGTTACCGGATTGGTCGGAACTTCGCGAGTATACCCAGCTGTTACCAACAGACCGAGGTTGGCGGGATAGCCACCTTCCTTGACGTTGTAAAGCTCGAGCAGGCTCTGCAGCGAGGCAATGTCCGTATCCTGTGCCGCGGCGTTGGCGTCGTCGGCTGCGTCTGTGAACTGCGGGATGATTATCGCAGCCAGGATGCCCAGCAGGATAACAACGATCAAAATTTCGATGAGTGTGAATGCTGCTTGTTTCATGATATAGCTCCTAAAAATTGCACCCAAACGGGCTAACTTATTCTGGCCCAGCCAGCAACACGCTGGCTGAACTTACACCGCAAAACTGTTCTGCCTGAAATGTCCGAAACCACATGGACAGAAATTTATAAGTCATGGCAATCAAAACTACGTCCGACAACTCCATGTCGAATCCTGACCAGGTTTGTCGCGCCACAAATCGCGGAAGCTGCTGACGATCAGCTGCTTCACGCCCGTCTCAGTGAAAACCGACAACCTCCTTACTGTCAGACGGACGGCCTGGCGATCACGTCGCGAAAACCCGGTTGGAAATCCGATACAGTTTGCCGCGACCGTAGGCCGGTAAACGCAAACCACGCTACATACAAATCGGAACCGGAGAGAAATACTTGAGAGATTTTTACAAGACGCGCCACAACCAGGCGCTGTGCCCCATTTTGTGCAGCCCAGAGACAAGCTGACCGCCAAACCTCTTCGAGCTGGCGGTACGTTATTTATAGCGAAAACTTTCTTGTCAGGCTAGGCAAAAACACCTACGAGAGATTTTTTTCCCACAATCCCGCCAAAACACGCGATTTTAGCGGTTTTTTGGCGAATCCAGAGCCTTTGAATAGAAATTTGACCCGCTTCGGGTGAATTATTCAGCCTGGCGGGGAGCTTTTTGTCCCGAAAGACCAGGTGTCCAGTCGTTGCTCCGATGCAGCAACTTCCTTGCCAATTCGTCCCGTGGGCTGGCTTGCACCGCCTGGGCGAACAGCTCGCGTGCCCGGTCTGCCTGCCCCTTGGCCGCATACGCTTCGCCCAACAGGCAGATAAGCATCGGGTCGTCGGCATGGGCGGCGCGGGCATCTTCCAGGGCGAGAATAGCTGGATTGGCCTGGTCGTCACGGATCATGGCATAGGCGAATATCAAGGCAGCTTCAAGGTCCGTCGGAGCCAGTCGCCTGGCCTGGGCGGCTGCGTGAATGGCTGAGGTTCTCCGACGTTGCATCAGCTCAGCCCGGGCGAGTTTGACCCAGCTTTGCGCTTCACCCGAGCCAGATTGACAGGCCCGGCGGTAAGCCCTCGTCGCCCGCTCGATTTTTCGCAAAGCCATGTAGCAGTCGCCCAAAATAACGTAGACGCCCGAGGCTGGCTTGTAATCCTTTTTCGCCAAGGCTGATTCGAGCACATCCGCAGCTTGGCGATATTTCCGGGCCAGCAGCAGCGACCGGGCCAGCATCTCGGGGTATCGATGGTTCCGCATGTCCGCGTCGCAGGCTTGCTGAAAATACTCCGAGGCCTTGGGGTACTGCTTCAGAATCATCGCGATTCGACCAGCCAATTCGTAAGTGCCGGCGGTAGCGTTTGTTCGATTCATATGCGTCGTGAGATACTGCTGGGCCTGGGGAGCTTCCCCCAGCGAGACCAACACCTCCGCCAGGGCCTGGACAGCTGCGATGTTCGCTCGGTCAAGCTCGAACGCGCGGTTGTAGTTGGTGATAGCCTGCTCTGGCTGAGCGTTTTTTTCGTAGGCTACGCCGAGGAGATAAAAAACCTGGGAAGATTTCGGCGCCTGCTTGGCTGCGACGTCCAGCTCGACAATAGCGGCGGCGAATTTACCCTCTTCGATATATATCTTGCCCAACAACAGCCTAAGCGGCACGGATGTGTTGTCCAGAGCGAGAGCTTCGATGGCCTTTTCCCGAGCCTGAGCCAACTGCCCGTTCTTGTACTGGTCTTGCGCGAGGGAGTAATATATCTTAACCCGCGAGTTAGCCCATTCCTTATAAGCTTCCTGCTTAGACTCCGTAATCGTAGGCTGATTGCACCCTGCTGCGAAAATCGCAGGCAAAATCGTAACAACAATCATTAGCTTTTTCATAATCATTATTTCCAAAAACACTTGTCAGTACTCAGTTATCAGTTATCAGTAAAAACAAAAAACAGATATCACAAATGACTCGAATTAAAACGAATGACTCGAATTGTGTTTTTCCGTAGCGTGGGCGTCTCGCCCATGTTGTTCTTTTTCTTTGTTCTTTTTCTGTCTCTTTGTCATTCCCCAGCACTTATTTGCAAAGTTTCAGAGAGTTGTTAGCTCATGTAAAAAGTTTTCGACATTCTACAGTTTTGCAAATAAGTGCATGGGGAATCCATTCTTCTTCTTTTACTGATAACTGATAACTGATAACTGACAACTTTCTTTTAATTTACCGTTGCAACGCCTGCTGCTTCTGACAGCGGCAACGGCTCGACCCACCCCTTGACCTTGATTGGCTGAGGCTTTGGCTTTTGACTTCGCACAGATGGCTTGGCCCGGGTTGGCGAAGCTGATTTTTTGGTCGCGGTTTTTTTCACCGCGGGTTTCCTAACCGCTGGGGCCTGTTTTTTAACAGGCTTGGCCCTAATCAACGGCTTGGGTTTTGGCGCGGGTTTCGCTTTCGGCGCATCGAGTTTCGCTTCAGGCGGGCCAGGCCAGTTCAATGGCAGGATTTTTCGATTCTCTATCCCCAAACGCTTTCGCACCGCGGGGGTCTGCTTGTTGGCATCCAAAGGCTTGGCTGGATACGTAACCTTCTCGAAAGGCTCGTCGAGGTCTTCCATAATCATCCGCTTTATAATGTTGCGGGTGCTCATAAAGGCAGGCTGTTCCGCCCAGTAAGCCTTGCGGGAAAGCCTTTCCTTCAGCCTGATCGCCTCGATCATCTTAGGCTCGAGCGACAGTGCGATGTCCACGTTCCACATAGCCTTGGAGACGTCGCCGTTGGTAGCTGCCTGCCTGGCCCAGCGGGTGTAGCGGTCAGCCAGCTTGCTGCGAGAGAACCATTGCAAGCCTTTGCGAACCCCTGCCCGCGTGCGTTCGATATCGTCGCGAACCCGCTCGCTGACCAGCTCATCCTGAGGCTGGCGGATAATATGCGGCGTCAGCAGAATGATGACCTCCTCGCGAATGGTCGCATCGACTGTACTGCGAAACATCTGTCCAAACAGGGGTATATTGCCCAACACAGGCGTCTGGTTTCGCTGGACGATTACCTGGTCGCGGAACAGGCCCGCGATAACGATGGTCTTGCCGTCGCGGACGATAACGTTGAGCGTAACTTCGGTGGTCTGCTTGCTGGGCAGGGCTGGGCCTGTCTCGTTTACCTGGGCGACCTGGCCTCGCGAAATTTCCGGGTGCAGTTCCATACGGATATACCCGTCCTTGCCGATGAAAGGCCGAACCCGCAGCTTCGTGCCGGTCTCAAGAAATTCGACCGTTTCGGTAGCGACGGTTTGGCTGACGGTGGTGGTAATGTAGCCATCCTTGTTGCCCACCAGCACGTCGCCGCGTTGCTTGTTAACGATGAGCAGCTTGGGATTGGCCAGGACTGTCGTGTCGGTAATGCCCTCCAGCGCTCGGAGGAACACGCCGACATTGTTGTTGATAAAGCCCACCGTCATCGGGCTGGAACCGGTCGGGAAGTTGTTCGTAAATGGCGTAACCAGCCGGGCCTGGGCCTGGTTGAAGTTTTGCACTCCGCCGCCAGCTGGAATGGTAATGCCCGTCAGGTCGCTGGTGGCGCCGAAGGTCTGGAAGTCCACCCCAGCCAGCAGTTGCAGGTCGATGCCCAGGGCGTTGGTCTCGTTGAGGTTGGCAGAGAGTATTGTCGCCTCGATAAGTACCTGGTCTGGTCTGATATCGACCTCTTTGAGTATAGCTGCTGCCTTGTCGAGGTTTTCCTCGTAGTCGTAAACCACGAGTATCGCGTCGGATGCGTGGTCCTGGGCACCGCCCCAGTCTTTGGTGTCCGCCGGGGCTTCGAGTATGCCTTCCTCCGGCGGCGGGGTCGTGGAAATCTTGCCGTCGGCGGAGAGTACGTCGCGGAGGAGCTTGCGGGCGTCGCCAGCCTTTATGTAGAACAGGCGAAACACGCGATATTCCAGCTTGCGGAAGTCAGCGTACTCCGCGGAGGTGTATATGTAAATAAAGCTGCCCTCCTCGACACTCACCAGGTCGTTGGCTTTGAGTATCGCATCGAGGGCTTCTTTCATCGTAACGCCGAACAGGTCGACATTGACCACGCCGACGACGCCCTTGGAAACGATGATGTTCTTCCGGGCCTGTCTGCTGAGTTGGCGGAGTACGAGGCGAATATCCGCACCCTGAACGGACAGGTCGAAGTTGCCGTCGGGCGTCATCTCGACTTTCTGATCCGGGGCAAGCTCGCCCTGGGCACTGGCCTGGGGGGCTGCCTGGGTGGCCGGAGCCGGGGGCTGAGACGGGGTTTCGGGGGTTTTCTGGATTTTTTTCGGAGGCTGGATATCGTCAGCTTTGTCGCTACCGAAGAGCTTATCCATGAACGACGCCGTGGGCGCAGCCGAGGGCGCCTGGGCTAGCAGCACATTGGCTGACATCGCAAGTATCCCAGCCAGGCACACCCCGAGGTAAATCGTATCCAGTCTCCATACCGTAAAATGGCCCTTCGGGGTCATCGTCATACTCCTTCCACTTCCGAGCCAGCCGGCCCGAAACCGACACAGCGAAACTACCCCGCGATACTGCGCAGAACGATATTCGCCGCGATCAAATAAAAAAAACTTACGCAAAATCTTTATCGTCCGAACAGGCAAAAAAAATCCTGCCTTTTTTCCAGATTTTATAGCCGGTTAAAAACAATTAAAAAGCTATCAGTAGTCAGCCTTCAGTTATCCGTAAAAACAAAAACACCGCACCGGAGCAACTTGTCGCGTGTCGGGACATCTGCTAGAATAATCGCATAGCCAGTCCGTAGCATGGCAAGACCAAAAGGATACTGATATGTGCGATGAGAAAGACACTCGAAAAATCCGGATCGTAAAGCTCGACCGGAACATACCCATCATCCAACTGCTGGGCCTGGCTGCGGTGCTGATTCTGTTGGGACTCGCCCTGGTGCCAGGCCGGGCCAGTGCGACATTCCTGACCCTGGCCTTGCTGACGATTCTGGCTTCGATAGCCTGGCGTGTCCGGAACATTTACCGCGACGGCCTGGCGCTGGAAGTTCAGGATATTTCCGACGACAAGCCGGGCCGACTGATGCTGGTAGCGGAGGAAGTAGCTGACACCGATGAGGCCCCCGCCACAGCTCAAGCCCCTGCCGACAGGGAAAACCAAGAGGAAGACGCCCACTGGACCGAAAACGAATATCCAGACCCGGATGTGGAACTAGGCCTAAAGCCACCCCCAGGCGACCAGGCCGAACCTGATGAAGAGGAAAATGTTATAAGGTAGAAGTCAGAAGTCAGGAGCCCGGTGTTGTGGTTGCGGTTTTTTCGGCCATGTTTGGCGAGGCGCGATCCCCGTGGCTACCCCACATATGGCCGCGATGTAACCACGCCACCCACCATAAAAATTTACCGCGAAAGAGTACGAAAAAAGAAAAAGGATGGATTCCCGCTCCCCGATCGGCTCAAGGACAAGCTTCGCGGGAATGACAAAAAAAGAAAAAGCATGGGCAAGATGCCCATGGGACACATGGACGGGACGTCCATGCTACGAAAAACCACAGCTGGGGGGGCCGATGTGTCGGGACGCCATCTGTCTTCTTCTTTTTTTTCTTCACTTCCTGACTTCCGCATTGGGACACCCGGATTTCAACGCGGGGTATAGATCGGATC
>JAOZNE010000102.1:0-6932 GCA_029933955.1 Phycisphaerae bacterium | reverse complement strand
TTTAGCTCCGTAGGAGCGGCATCTTTGTGTTGGCTTTGGAACAGTTTAAGATGTCGCTCCTACGGAGCTTGGTTCGTAGCAGTCTTTTTTTCTACAAAGATGTCGCTCCTACGGAGCTAAAAAAATGCGGATTTTTGAGAAACTGGTGCAATGGATATTTTTTTTGAAAAGACGTCGCGGAGATTGGCTTTGGGCGTTTTTGTATTGTCTGTGGCCTTTGGATTTTGTCTCCATGGGTTTGCCCAGGCTGGGGCGGGAGGCTGGGACGCCGAGCCTGATGACGCCAAACCTTCTGCCAAGCGGGCTGACAGCGACAAGCCGGGCAAGGACGCCAAACAGCCTGACGATAAGTCCCCTGCCAAGGACTCCGCCAAGTCGCAGGTGGATATCTCCGATCTGCTGGAATTGCTGAGCGACGACAACGATGAGGTTCGTCTCTCTGCCGCACAAAGGCTAGGCCTGGCGGGCAATACCCAGGCTGTCAAGCCTTTGATGCAAACGTTGGCCAACGACGCGAGCGTCTCCGTCCGCTACGGAGCAGCTGTGGCCCTTGGGCTGTTGAAATCTCCCCTGGCTCTCGAGCCTTTGGTCGCAGCGATAAAGGAAGACGACGAGTCTCTCCGCACTGCTGCAGCCCAGGCCCTGGGCACACTGGGCGACGCCCAGGCCATTACGCCCCTGCAAGCTGCGGCCAAGCGAGACAAGAGCGAACTCGTGCGGGCAGCTGCAGCCAAGTCGCTGGGGATGCTGGGCGAGAAACGTGCCGCCGCGACGCTACGAGCTATGCTTGGGCGAGACAAAAGCGAGCTTGTGCGAACCGAGGCAGCCACGGCCCTGGGCAACCTGGGCGACAAACGCTCAGCCAAAACACTCGGCAAGATTGTGCTGAGAGACAAAGACGAAGCCCTCCGCCTGGCCTCTGCCGAGGCGCTGGGCAAACTCGACGAGAAAAAAATCACGCAAAAGGTAGCTATCGCCCTGCTGGAACAGCCACCCACCGACGAGGCGGAATCCAAATGGCAGGAGCAACTCAACCGGGCTGAGCTGCTAGCCAGGCTGGGCCCAAACGCCATGCGGATATTGGCTACCGCTACCAAACACAAAAAACGCCACGTCCGCAAATTGGCAATCACAGCCTTGGGAATATCGCGGGACAAACGAGCCTTGGTCGTGCTGATAACCGCTACGAAAAGTCCCAACACATCCGACCGCTGGAACGCTGTGCACGCCCTGGGCAGGCTGGGCGACAAACGAGCCTTGCCGCACCTTAAAACTCTCCTGGAAGATCGAGACGACAGCATACGAGAAATCGCCCGACACGCGATCAAGCTGATAAACAAAGCCAATGAGCAACGCTGAAAACCAAACGCACGAGTGCATGTTCTCGGTAATCATGCCGGTTTACAATCACGCCGACTACCTGGGCCAGGCCATCGAGTCGGTCCTGGGCCAGACCTGCAAAGACTGGGAACTAATAATCGTGGACGACGGCTCGACTGATGGCTCAGGCGAGATAGCCCAGCGATTCGCCCAGCAAGACGGGCGAATAAAAGTCCTCACTCAGCCAAACGCGGGCCCAGCCAGGGCTCGCAACACCGCACTAGCCAAGGCGCGGGGACGCTGGCTTGCCTTTATCGACAGCGACGACATCTACCTGCCAGATGCGCTCGAGCAGTTCGCATCGCGCATCCTGTCAAACCCAGCTGCGTCGTTTTTCCATGGCTATCGACATCGGCTCGACGCCGACGGAACCGTTACCGAACTGGCGGGGCAGTATCAGGACAAGCCCAGCGGCCCGGCGGAACTTTTTGGGCGAATGTATCTCTCGCACCTGTGCGTATGTTGGCGGCGGAGCCTGCTGGAGACGCTCATAGGCTACGACGAATCACTACGAAACTGTGAGGATTACGAACTCTATCTCCGCATGAGCCTGGAGACGCAATTTTATCCCATCGGCGTAGCGACAGGCCTGCGACGGAGACACGATAAAAATCTCTCGAAACAAACCGGAGCCTCCCGCCTGCAGGAAGCCCGGATACTGCAACGGTTCATCGAAACCCAGGGCGGGCGTGCTGTCGTACCGCCCGAAATAGTCTCAACCAGGCTGGCCAAATTGTATTACTCATCGGGCAGACAATATTTCAAAGCCCGCCAATATCGACAAGCAATCCAAGCCCTCAACAAGTCCGCCAAGTTCAGACGAACCCTCAAAGCAACAGCACTAAACCTGCTAGCCCACATCCTCCTGCCATTGGGAAAAAAGTAATCAGTTATCAGCCGTCAGTAAAAACAAAAACAGCAGCCCACGGATTACACTGATTGAAAAGAGATTACACGGTTTTTTTTGATTAAACAAAACGACGGGTGGCATGGCTACACCGCGGCTGTTTGTAGGATAGCCTGGGGGCTGCCCCCCGTGTCATTCCCGCGCAGGCGGGAATCCAGGGGTGCTCGCCGGGTTTCAAACTTGCCCGAGGAATGACAAGAAGAAGAGTTGATTACCGCCTGCGCGGGAATGACAAAGAAAAAAGAAAAACAAAAAAAGAACTCCATGCTCTTCATGTACTTTATGGTGAATTTTCGTGTAGCCGTGAACAGTTACCTTTGTTTTTGTTTTGAACATTTGAATTTTGAACATTCGGTATTAGGGGTATCTAATTGACTCAACCACCACTACCTGTTGGGGTGGATTAATTGCTTGTATGACGTCGGTTCCACCTGTCCCATGCCTGAGACGCCTGGCAATGCGGGCAGACGAACCCGTTTGACCATTGTAATCCGAACAGGTAGCGACGACATGTCTCTTTGTCGCCGAAGCGCCGTTCGAGTTCCAATGCCGCATGCGGGTAATCCTCGCTCATTGTTCACTACACTACAGGATGTGGTCGATTGAGTCAACCAGATACCCCTGTTCGGTATTGTTTCGGATTCAGTATTTCGATATTCGGATTTGTTTAGGTCGGGTGGCTTGGCTATGTCGCGGGTCTGCGGGATGGCTATGTGACCAGGATGTTTGCCAGGGTTAGATAATTTTTGGGGGGAATTTGATCGGCCCGGCTGGCGGGGTCTATGTTGGCGGCGGCTAACGCGTTGGCGAAAACTTCGGGGGCCAGCGGGGCGCCCCGGCCTTTCGCGGTGGATGAAATCCGCTTGCGTCTTTGCGTGAAGGCCATTGACAGCAAGGCTTGCAGCGTGGCGGCGTCGTGGAGTTTTTCCGCAGCTGCGGCGTCGAAGTCTATGCGGACTATTTGGCTTGCGATTTTTGGCCTGGGCCAAAACGAGCTGGCGGGGATGGTCGGCCCGAGCGAAACTTTTCCCAGCAGAGACAGAATAACGCTGACCGGCCCGAACTGTCGCCCGGCGGTGGCGGCAAATCGCTGGGCAACCTCCTGCTGCACGGTGAAGGTCAGGCTCTCGAACCGCACGCCCCGTGTTTTTATCGCCCGCCAGGATTCCAGCATACACTCTGCGACCAGCGATGTGGCGATGCTGTATGGCAGGTTGGCGACCAGACGGGCGGAGTGGCCCAGCTCGGCGAGCACAGGCGGAGCGATGGTGCTCTTGTCGGCCAGGATGTCGCCCTCGATGAGGACGACTTTTTCGTTTGTTGAGCGGTCGACCCGCCAAGGATGCTGACAGGCTGATTCGTCGGGCGGAGCAACACCCGCGTCCTGCCGCCCAGGCTCGCCGATAAGCCTGGCCCGCAGCAGCCCGGCCAGGCGACGATCGATTTCCACGGCGACGACCTTGGCGGAACAGGCTTGCAACTCCTCGGTAAGCGATCCCGTGCCCGGGCCTACCTCCAGCACCGTATCAGAGCCACCCGGCGGGAGGCCTGCGATTTCCAGGAGCTTCCGCATCTGATTCAGGTCGATGAGAAAACATTGGCCCAGACGGCGCAGCGGGCGGGCGCCGGCCCGGTCCAACAACGCCTGGATTTCTTTTACAGTCTGCATCTGGCGGGGCTAGGTTGCCACGGGTTCTGACGCCGACGGCGGTTTTTTCCGCTCGGCATCGAGCAGGTCGTTAACGGTGGGCTTGCTGAGAGGCATCCCTTCGATGATCTGTTTGGCCTCGTCGGCGGAGAGAGTTTCGTACTTCAGCAGTGCCCTGGCCAGCCTGTCCGCCGCGTCGCGATGATTCTCCAACAGCTCTCGCGTGCTGTGCTCAGCCTGGCTCATTATCTTGCGGACTTCCTCGTCGATAAGCTCGGCGGTCTTGTCTGAATAGTCCTTCCCGCCGAGGTCCATAGGCATGATCTGCTTGTCGTCGTTGGCGTAGTTTATCATGCCCAGCTGCTCGCTCATGCCCCAGTCGAGCACCATTTTCTTGGCTATTTCGGTGGCTTTGGCGATATCGTTTTGCGCGCCGGATGTAATGTCATGGCAGAAGAGTTCCTCCGCCAATCGCCCGGCCAGGCAGACACCCAACAGGGCCCGGCAGTAGTTGCGGGTGAAGAGGTAGCGGTCTTTTTCCGGCAGGGAGAACGTCGCTCCGCCCATCGAGCCACGCGGTATTATCGAGACCTTGTGCAACGGGTCGGCGTCGGGCAGAAGCACCTGCACGAGGGCGTGGCCCGCTTCGTGGAAGGCGGTGATTTCCTTCTCTCGCTCGTCAATGACGCGGTTTTTTCGGCTCCGGCCCCAGCGAACCTTGTCCCGGGCCTCTTCCAGGTCGGACTGGTCGAGATGCTCCTTGTTGAGCATCGCAGCGGCTATGGCGGCTTCGTTTACCAGGGCAGCCAGGTCGGCGCCGCTGAACATGGGCGTCCCGCGGGCCAGGCGATGCAGGTCTACATCCGGGCCACACTTTACCTTGGCGGCATAGATTTTGATTATTTCAACTCGGCCTTGCAGGTCGGGCAGCGGTACGGTTACTTGTCGGTCGAACCGCCCGGGCCTGGTCAGGGCCGGGTCCAACACGTCGCCACGGTTGGTAGCGGCACAAACTATCACCTGGTCGGACGAGTCAAACCCGTCCATCTCCACGAGGATGGCGTTGAGGGTTTGTTCGCGTTCGTCGTGGCCTCCGCCAGCCAGGCCCTGGCCTCGCTTGCGACCGACGGCGTCTATTTCGTCCAGGAAGATAATGCAGGGCGAGGAATCCTTGGCCTGTTTGAAGAGGTCTCGCACCCGCGAGGCCCCGACGCCGACGAACATCTCGACGAAGTCGCTGCCGGAGATGCTGAAGAACGGCACGCCAGCTTCGCCCGCGATAGCCTTGGCCAGGAGAGTCTTGCCGCAGCCTGGCTCGCCGACCAGCAGCACGCCTCGGGGCATCCGCCCACCGAGGTTGCCGAACTTTTTCGGGTTTCGCAGGAACTCGATTATCTCCTGGACTTCGTCTTTTGCTTCGTCGATGCCGGCGACGTCTTTGAAGGTTACCTTGGATTGCTCCTTGGTCATCAAGCGGTGTCTGCTCCTGCCAAAGTTGCCCAGGAACCCCGCACCGCCGCCAGCTGCGCCCAGCCTGCGAAACACGAAGAACCAAATCAGCCCGAAGACGAGTATCATCATAAGCAGGTGCGGCAGCATGCCCGTCCACCAGCTGTCGCGGATATATTGCACCTTCACATTGCCCCCCGCCTTGGCCAGCCTGGCATCGAGCCGCTCGGGAAAACTCTGGTCGCTCCGATAATCGTAGGACGTATAGACGCTGCGGCTTTGCTCTTTCTCGATAGGGACAGAGTCGGCCAGGGTCGCTTTTATCTGCGACGTCTCGACGTAGACCGTGCCGGTGAGCTGATTGTTGTCCACATACTGCCAGAATTCGGTTATCGAAATTTCCCGTTGGCCCACGTTTTGGCCCGTCAGCACCGCAGCGAGAAGTACCCCCAGGCCTATTATCAGAAACCAGCCCAGCAGAGATCGGCTGAAATTGGGCGGCATGGGTGGAACAGGCCCCTTGGGCTTGGGTGGCTCGGGCGGCGACTGTTTGTCCGGTGTTTGATCGCTCATACTACTCCATATTCAAAGTTTTAAAAAAAGTTGTCAATAATCAGGAGTCAGGATTCAGAAGTCAGGATTCAGTAGAAACAAAAACAGATACCACGAATGGCGCAAATTAAAAACGAATGGCACGAATTTTTATTTTTAGCTTTTCGTAACCGTCCCGATATATCGAGATGCCATATGTTTTTTCTTTCACTAATTACTGAATCCTGAATCCTCTTCCTACCAGTCTGATTCCATGGTTTCTACTACTCGCCGGGCTAGTTTGTCCAGCAGGTCTTCGCTGCCTTGGAAGAAGTCTTCGTTGAACGGCACGGGCGGCAGGTATATCCCAGCGACGTCGAAGTTCTGCCGTTTGACGATTATCTTGCCCGTCCGCAGGTCTTCCCATTTGAACGAGACGGTGAAGGTTACCTGCATTTCGCGCGGGTCGCCGGAGTCCGGATCGAAGCTCATCGTCCGCTGCGTAATTTTCTCCAGCGTGCCAGTCAGGATAGTGTCCGCCCGCTGCTTGGTCGTAACCTTATAAGGCGTGTCCAGCTCGATGCGTTTGACGAGCGACTCGGTCAGCCTGATCTCGATATCCCGGCGGTAGATATCCTTGCCTCGCGTCCATATCGGCACAGCTACGGTGCGGATACCCTGGCGGTATTGGCTCTTGGCGGTGTAACCCGTCGTGGGGTCGTTGCTAAGACAGCCAGCCAAAACCCCAGCTAACAAAACGCCCAGCAAGACGGCAACGATTCGTTTTTGTCCAGTTTTCATACGTGTATCCTTTTTCAGTTATCCGTTATCAGTAAAAACAAAATTCACCATGAAGCACATGAAGAGCATGAAGAGCATGAAGTTTTTTTGTTTGTTTTCTTTGTCATTCTTTTTCTTTTCGAATTACATTTTTCTTTGCGTTCTTTGTGTTCTTTCGCGGTAAATTTCTTTTTCTTTTTTCTTTTTCTTTTTTTCTACTGACTCCTGAATCCTGAC
>JAOZNE010000101.1:0-6944 GCA_029933955.1 Phycisphaerae bacterium | reverse complement strand
CCAGGGCCACTTCTGTCTTGCCGGTGCCTGTGGGCATAATTACCTGTCCGCGCCAGCCAGTCTCAAAGTACCCTTGTCAAAATAAAGTTCCACCGGCACCATGCTATCCTTATTACCTTTACTGTGAGAGATATTTGCCAATAACAGCGAGAAAGTCCTGGCCGTATTGTGCGAGTTTTCGTTCGCCGACACCGGTGATTTGTCGCATAGCCTGAGAGGTTGTCGGCATATCCCGGGCCATCTCGTGTAGCGTTCGATCTGAAAACACGACAAACGGCGGAATGTTTTGCGCCTTGGCAAGGCCTGTCCTAACGGCCCGCAGCCGCTCGAACAGAGCCAGGTCGTAATCGCCCATCATAGCCCCCCGGGCAAGGGAGCTTTGTTTTGCGGCTGGTTTGGGCGGTTTGCGTTTTTTCTCGAACAGAGTAAACTTCGCCCGACCGAACAGCACATCGCGACCTTTCGATGAAAGTTGCAACGTCGGATAGTCTTGGCCCCTCGGCAGCAGATGCCCCTGGGCAATGAGATTATCCACAACTCGCCGCCAGGAGCGCTTTGTCCTGCCCCTGCCCTCTCCTACGCCATAGGTCTTGAGGCGGTTATGGCCGAGCTGCCGAATTTTCTTTGTATTGGCGCCAAGAACAATATCCACAACATGGTTGCCCCCAAACTGCTGGCCAGTACGCATGATTGCGGACATAATCATCTGGGCTTCGACGGTCGCGTCGGTTCGCTCGACTCCACCGGCGCATATATCACAGGTGCCGCAATTCGCCTTGTCGTATGTCTCGCCAAAATAAGCCAGAATCTGCCGGCGACGACATTTGCTCGAGCCTGCGTAATTCGCGATTTCGGCCAGTTTCCGCTGGGCGTCGGCCCGCTGCGATTCGTTTTCCATCTGGCGTATGAAATAACGAATCGTCGAGGTATCTCCATAGCTGAAGTATAGCAGGCAGTGTGCTGGCTCGCCGTCGCGCCCTGCCCGGCCTATCTCCTGATAATATCCCTCCATGTTTTTTGGTAAGTCTCCGTGCAGCACAAAGCGGACGTTGGATTTGTCTATCCCCATACCGAAAGCGATGGTGGCGACGATGACATTTATTTCATCTCGGTTAAAGGCGTCCTGATTAGCCTTGCGGTCCTGGTCGGGCATACCGGCGTGATAGGGGCGAACTAGCACACCTTTGCGGGCGAGAAACTCAGCCGTGGCTTCCACGTCGTTGCGCGTCGTGCGATAGATTATCCCGGACTCGCTCGGGTGCTTGCGGAGAAAGCCGAAAATCTGCGTGTTCAGGTCATCCTTTGGCTCGACCTGCAGGAACAGATTAGGCCTGTCGAAACTCGCCCTGATGGTCAATGGTTTCCGCAGGCCCAGGCGGGCGATGATATCCTGCTGTACTTTGTGGGTCGCTGTAGCAGTGAAGGCGGCAACACTCACGCCGCTGAATTCCGGAACGATTTTTGAGAGACTCAGATAGTCCGGCCGAAAATCGTGTCCCCACTGAGATATGCAGTGCGCCTCGTCGATAGCAAAGAGACACACACGCGTCGCCTTGAGCGCGGAGAGAAAATCGCCCCTGACAAAACGCTCTGGAGCGACATAGAGGAGGTCCAGCTCGCCGACAGCCAAGGCGTCCAACACGCCGGCCTGCTGAGAGTGCCCCAGAGAGCTGTTGAGATATTCCGCCCGCAGGCCATTTTCGCCGGCGGCGTCGACCTGGTCCTTCATCAGCGAAATCAGCGGACTGATAACAACGCATGTGCCGCTCAGCAGGCAGGCGGGCAGTTGGTAGCACAACGACTTTCCACCGCCGGTAGGCATAACCGCAAAGACGTCCCGCTGGCCGATCAAAGCCCGGACAATCTCTTCCTGGTTTGGCCGGAATTGATGAAACCCGAACACCTGGCGCATCACTTTACCAATATTGGGGAGCGAATCTAACCCTGGCACCGTTTCTCTGTTTGGACTCTTCATCCAGTTCTTTGTCTTGTTATACTCTTACTCTTTATAATCACCCCTGGCATAAGACCCCAAAAAAAATTACCATCTCCACGTCATCGCACTGGCTGCGGATGACTGAAGCAATATGTTTCAATTCATCCCGCTTATTGCCCAGGAGATGTGTAGACGTCTTTTTCATGATTACTGACCACTTACTTGTCGTACTGCATCTGAGCCATCTGCTGGTAGAGGTGCCACCGGTTCATCGTGTCGCCGGTTGCCTGTTCCAGCAGAACCTTGGCGTGGGCGGGGTTGGACTTGGCCAGCATCCCCCAGCGGTTCTCGTTGTAGGCGAATTCCTCAAACGAGATGCTAGGCTCTTTGCTGTCCAGCTGCAGCGGGTTCTTGCCCTGCTGTTCCAGTCGCGGGTCGAACCGATACAAAGGCCAAAATCCTGACTTGACCGCAGCGGCTTGCTGATCCAGGCCCGTGGTCATGTTAATACCGTGGGCGATGCAGTGTGCGTAGCAGATAACCAGCGAGCAGCCCGGATAGCTGTCAGCCTCGACGAAGGCTTTGACAGCCTGGGCTTCGTTGGCACCCATCGCTATCTGGGCGACGTAGATATTGCCATACGTCATAGCTATCATGCCGAGGTCTTTTTTGGGAGCGGGCTTGCCGGCTGCTGCGAACTTGGCGACCGCACCGCGAGGCGTAGCTTTGGAGCACTGCCCGCCGGTGTTGGAATAGACCATCGTGTCCATGACGATAACGTTCATATCTCGCGTCGAGGCAAGCACATGGTCAAGCCCGCCATAGCCTATGTCATACGCCCACCCGTCGCCGCCCATCGCCCAGACGCTTTTGTGAACCAGGGCGTCGATGACGCTGGCTAGCTGGATGGCTTTGGTGTCTTTGTGGCCCGCCAGTTTTCCCTTAGCCTCTTTGATGCGATCTCGCTGGGCGAAGATAGCTGGCTCGTCTGGCAAATCGGCATTGGCAACGATGGCTTCTGCCAGCTCGGCGCCGAGAATATCCTTGCAGGCCAGGGTCAGCTCGCGTGCGTATTCCATGCGTTTGTCTTGCGTCAGTCGCAGGCCAAAGCTGAACTCGGCATTGTCTTCGAAGAGTGAATTGTTCCAGGCTGGGCCTCTGCCGTCGTCGTTTTTGCAGTATGGCGTGGTGGGCAAGTTGCCGCCATAGATGCTCGAACAGCCCGTGGCGTTGCCGATAATCATTCGGTCGCCGAAGAGTTGGCTTAGCAGTTTGACATAGGCTGTCTCGCCGCAGCCGGCGCAGGCGCCGGAATATTCAAATAAAGGCTGACAAAGTTGGCTGCCCTTGACGGTGGCGAGGTTCAGCTCGGCCCGGTCGTATTCCGGCAAGGCCAGGAAGAACTCGTAGTTCTCCCGTTCCTGCTGGCGGAGGGGAGGCTGGGCGACCATGTTGATAGCCTTCTTGCCTTCCTGGGCCTTGTTTTTCACCGGGCAGGAATGCACGCACACGCCGCAGCCTGTGCAGTCTTCCGGAGCTATCTGGATAGTCGCCTTCTTGCCGGCGAACGCTTTGGTTTTGGCGTCAGCGGACTTGAAAGCAGCTGGGGCGCCGGCGAGATTTTTTTCGTCGTAGATTTTCAGGCGGATGGCTGCGTGCGGGCAGACCAGGCTGCACTTGCCGCACTGAATGCAAACCTCCGCGTCCCACTCGGGAATTTCCAGAGCGATGTTTCGCTTTTCCCATTTGGTCGTGCCGGTCGGCCAGGTGCCGTCGTCGGGCATTTTGCTCACGGGCAACATGTCGCCATCGCCAGCCATGATCGTCGCGGTAACATCCCTGACGAACTCCGGAGCCTTGTCCGAAACCACAGGCGGCATTTCGATGCTGCTGCTCGCCTGGGCGGGAACATCAATTTGCACCAGCCCCGCCAGCGACGCATCCACGGCCGCGTAGTTTTTCTGAACGACTTCCTCGCCCTTCTTGCTGTAGGTTTTTTTGATGGCGTCCTTGATTTTCGCGATGGCTTCGTCCTTTGGCAGGATGCCGCTTAAGGCGAAGAAACAAGTCTGCATAATCGTGTTTATCCTGGCGCCCATGCCCGTCGCCTTGCCTACCTCGTAGGCGTTGATGGCGTAGAACTTGAGCTTCTTGTCGATAATCTGCTGCTGGACTTTTTTGGGCATTGCGTCCCAGACCTCTTTGGGGTCCATCGGGCAGTTCAGCAGGAAGGTCGCCCCGTCAGCGGCGTGGCGGAGCATGTCGTATTTTTCCAGGAAGCTGAACTGATGGCAGGCGATAAAATTGGCCTTGCCTACGAGGTAGGTCGAGCGGATTGGGTCTGGCCCGAACCGCAGGTGCGAGGTGGTGATGGCGCCTGCCTTTTTCGAGTCGTACACGAAATAGCCCTGGGCGTAGTTGTCGGTCTGCTCGCCGATGATTTTGATGGAGTTTTTGTTCGCTCCGACCGTGCCGTCCGAGCCTAGTCCGTAGAACATCGCCTGGACGAGTTTCTCGTCAGCTACGTGGAAATCAGCGTCGAAATCCAGGCTCGTGTCGGTTACATCGTCGATGATGCCGATGTTGAAGTGGTTCTTAGGCTGGGCCTGGGAAAGGTTGTCGAAGGCGCCTTTGACCATGGCGGGGGTGAACTCTTTGCTGCTGAGACCATAGCGTCCGCCGACGACTTTCACGTCGCCTCGGCCAGCTTCTGCCAGTGCGTTTACGACGTCGAGATACAGAGGCTCGCCGGGTGAGCCTGGCTCTTTTTGGCGGTCGAGTACGGAGAGTTTTTTGCAGCTGGCGGGGATGGCGGCGAGGAGATGTTCGTTGCTGAAAGGCCGATACAGTCGCACCTTGATCAGGCCTACTTTTTCGCCCGCCGCGTTGAGAGCTTCGACCGCCTCGTCGGCAGCTTCGGCTCCGGAACCCATCATTATAATAACACGCTCGGCGTTGGGGTCGCCGACATAGTCGAACAGGTGATATGATCGGCCTACCAGCTCGGCGAACTTGTCCATCACCGCTTGCACCTTGGCCGGGGCGTCGAGGTAGTATTTGTTGACGGACTCTCTGCCCTGGTAATAGACGTCGGGGTTTTGGCTCGTGCCGCGGACGACAGGGGCGTCGGGGGTCAGGCCTCGGCTTCGGTGGGCAAGCACCAGCTCGTCGCTTATCATAGCTCGCATGTCGTCGAGGGTCAGCTCTTCGATTTTCTGGATTTCATGGCTGGTGCGGAAGCCGTCGAAGAAATGGATGAACGGCAGTCGCGTATCGAGCGTCGCCGCGGAGCCTATCAGGGCAAGGTCCATCGCCTCTTGCACGCTGTTGCTAGCCAGCAGTGCCACGCCGGTTTGTCGACAGGCCATCACATCGGAATGGTCGCCGAAGATGGACAGCGCCTGGCAGGCAAGCGACCGGGCGGAGACGTGGAAGCAGGTGCTGGTCAGCTCGCCGGCTAGCTTATACAGCGTCGGGATCATCAGCAGCAGACCCTGGCTGGCGGTGAATGTGGTGGTCAGGCTGCCGGTCTGCAGCGCGCCGTGAACAGCAGCGGCAGCTCCGCCCTCAGCCTGCATCTCGACGACCATCGGCACGGTGTCCCAGATATTTTTTTGGCCCGCGGCGCTCCAGGCGTCGGAGTGTTCGCCCATTGGGCTGGAGGGGGTGATGGGGTAAATCGCGATTACTTCGTTGATCTTGTGTGCCACATGTGCCACGGCCTGATTGCCGTCCATCATAGTCATTTTGCGTGCCATCGTTCGATATTCCTTATTGTAAAAGGTTCGTAAAATATGGCGAGGCGATGGTCTCGCCCCGCCCACCTGCCAGCAGTTGTGGCTGAGGCAGGCAACGGAAAAAACCATCTTGCACATTTCCCCGCAACACGCAACGCAATTTTTCCATACACGCGCCTTGAAAAAAAGGCTTTGGCGTATTTGTTTTGTAATCTTTTACCAGTTAACCAGTTAACTAATCAACCAGTCAACAACCCCGCGGTTGGATTGCTGAAAATCGGTCAGTTTGAGTTTCATTGCCCATATCTCCTTTTGCCACGTCTCGAACAACCACGGCACCCGGAAATTGGATATCCATTCAACAAACCCAGCCATGCCACCGGGCTTTTATTTGTCGCGTGGTTGTTGGGGACGGATCAGTGTTACCCCCGGAAAATAAGTGCCCAGTCTCTTGGTATCCCGAGTAAGCGGCGGTATTCCCGCAGCTTCTGCGTGGCCACCAATGAAGAAATCTGGGAGAACTGACACCCTGGTTCCCCGTCGGGCCTTGTACTGGCCGAACGCCTTGGCTGCTCGGAAGAGTCCTTGCCGAGGGATTTCCTGATATCCCAGAGCGAATTTCCTGACGACATCATCCACAAACTCGATTGAGGGGCTGCCGAAACACAGCTCTGCATAGATAACAGGGTTGATCAGCAGCCCGGAGTCGCTATTGCTTTCAAGTTGTGCGATTGATCAATCAGCCCATCGCCGGTCATCGGTAAGCACATCGATAAGCACATTGGTATCGACCAGAACGGGCGTCAATCTCCCCTGGTTTCTCGCATCCACTGCCGCGTGGTGCGTGTTCCCTTCAGAATGCCTCGCATGGCTGAGAATCTGCCATGGGTGCCGCTCGGTACTTCGTGTTCGAGCAATACGACGGTTCCATCCATAATGCGGAAATCCACGTTACTATGCGCAACGACTCCTAAGATAATCCCGAATTCGCGCTGGTATCGTAACCTGGCCTTTGGTTGTTGCTTTCATGGTATTATTGTTGCGAATATTACTTGTGGTGCCAAGTCACCAACATATTATTACACAGCAGCGTGTGCGAGATTAAACACTGGTCTTACTATTGGGTATCGTGTGCGGGAATAAAACCGGTTGGTTATCCCGGCAATTTCGGATTTTGGATTTCAGATTTCGGATTGAGCCTTGGGTTTTTAGCGTCTCAATGGAAAAAGTGTCTTGTGCCGGTGAAGATCATGGTTAGGCCTAATTTGTCG
>JAOZNE010000345.1:0-1771 GCA_029933955.1 Phycisphaerae bacterium | reverse complement strand
AAAAAAAGGGGAAGCGGAAAAAAACTTGGACAAGATGCCCAAGCCACCATATTCCTTTGCCCAACAGCGGGGATTTCGCTAGAATGTCGCGGCAATGAGAATGTCCGTTAAATCATCCAGGCCATTTGTCCTAAGCGCGCTGCTGGTGGGGGCGGCGGTGATGACCTTTCTGTCCCCAGCCTCGGCTGGCAGGGTTCGAGGTTTGTTCCACTGGGCAATCGCACCGCTGGGCGACGCGGGGATGTACTTCGTCTCGCGAGTCAAAACCACCAGCGAGCCAACGGGCGGAATTTCCCCCAGCCAGGCCAGGGAACTGAAGCGCCAAAACGAAATCCTCCGCCGGCGTCAAAGGCTGTTGGCAGCTCGCCTGGCCCAGCTTGACGGGCAGATAGAATCAGGCCGAACAGTCATCAGCAGATTGTTTGGCCGATCGCAGGACGTGCCCGTCAAACTCATTCCCGCTCGGGTTGTGGCGGAGGACTCGCTGCCGTATGGCTGGTGCAGGCTGATAAACGCGGGCCAAAAGCAGGGGGTGTCGCCGGGCCTGGCGGCAACCACGCGAACCCTGCTAAGTGACCGCAGCGAAAAGTTGCCGAAAAATCTCGCTGTGCTCTCGGGCCAGGCCCTGGTGGGGCGGGTCGTCGAATCGTCCGCGTACTCAGCCAGGCTGCAACTGCTGACGGATCGAGGCTATCGCGTCGGAGCCCAGGTTCACCGGGTTATCAACCCACGCAGCCGGCGAACCGTGCGACATGGCGACAGGCTGGTGAAACTCACTCCACAGATAAACAGGCCTGTCAATGTCCTTGCTTGCGGCGACGGAGCTGGCGGAATTGTCGCCCGCGAGGTGCGACTGGCTTACAACATTCAGCCTGGCGACAGGCTCCAGACTCATCCGGACTCGCCCGAGTTGCCCGTAGCGGTCGAAATCGGCACGGTCGCCAGGGTGCTGGACGACCCGAAACATCCGGGCATGGTAACGCTGGAAATTTCGCCCACAGCAGACCTGCCGCCGTTGCGCGAAGTTTTCGTCGTCGTGCCCACCCTAGCCGGGCTGGGCCAGAGCGGAGGGCGGTAGCTATGCGATGGGTTCCGCTGATAATTTTCGCGTATCTTTTCGCTCTGCTCCAGGCGACGCTGGGCAAGATACTCACGCTCGACCGTTTGCCGATAGGCCCTGTCGGGCCTGATGTGCTGGTGCTCCTGGCGGTGTTCGTCGCCCTCAATGTGCGACACCTGGCTGACGGCATGATAGCGGGCTGGATTATAGGCTTTGTAATCGACCTGACCACCGGCGGCTCGGCTGGGGATGTTACGCGCATAGGCCCGATGGCTATCGCCTATGCCCTGTGCGTCTGGATGGTTTTCGCTGTGCGCGAGGCAATGTTCCGCGACCGGGCTGGGCCTCAGATGATCTTGGCGGGGGTGTTCTGTCTGGCGGCACACGGAGCGTGGGTAGCTGTCCAGTCCATCTTCGCCAGCGGCGCGGGCTGGGCCAGCTTCGGCGAGCTGATGCTCCAGGTGCTGCTAAGTGCGATATACACCGCACTGCTCATGCCGTTGATGAACTTCCTGCTGACCCCGTGCAGGAGCATGATAATATCCACTCCGCTGGAGCAGCACCGCCGAGGCCGACGACATTGAACGACGAACTGCTGTGTGAGATTTTTTCATAGCTTTTCGTAACTATTGTTTTGCATAGATTTTAACCGTGTTTTGTAGCATAAGATTTATTTCGGAGTTCAGATTGCGGATTTCGGATTGTTTCACG
>JAOZNE010000344.1:0-1784 GCA_029933955.1 Phycisphaerae bacterium | reverse complement strand
GGCCAGCTGCCATCCAACGCCGTGAACTAGGCGGCCTTTTTTTTGTCTCTAATTAGGGTTTGCTGAATAAAATCTAACTTGTTTATTGACAAATAGATACGCCGCGATTATACTATCTCAAGTGAACGGGATTGGCATACAATGGACTGAAACCCTTGCACCTGGAGACACGGATGTATCGCAAAGATAACCACCATCAAATGAAATTTCAGAACTTTTATCTTCCGTTTGGCGGCAAACTCAGCGGTGAGAATCGTTGGGTAATTTTGGCTGACCAAATTCCGTGGCAGCAGATCGAGGAACAATACAGCGAGCTGTTCAGCGAAGACGACGGTTGTCCAGCGAAGATGGCTCGGCTGGGGTTTGGCGCCCTGATTATTAAGGAACGCCTGGGCACGGCTGACAGGGAAACCGTCGAGCAGATTCGCGAAAATCCGTACCTGCAATACTTTCTGGGCTTCCCGGAATACAGCGACAATGTTCCGTTTCATCACAGCATGATGACGCACTTTCGTAAGCGTTTCAGCAAGGAAATTTTGGCTGACATCAATAACATGATTGTCGCCAAAGCCCTGAAAACGAAGTCGCAAACCATGGACGAGTCTCCCGACGACGATGACGAACCGTCCGGCGACAATAAGCGTTCAAATGAAGGCAAGCTGATAGTTGATGCGACATGCACTCCGGCTGACATAACATATCCAACGGATTTGAATCTTCTCAACGAAGCCCGTGAGAAAACCGAGGAGATGATCGATGTCATGCACGAACCTTTTGTCGGCAAGCGCAAAAAGCCGCGGACATATCGCCAAAAGGCTCGTCGCGATTATCTCGCGGTGGCTAAGCAGAAAAAGCCCGGCTATAAAAAGATTCGCCGAGCCATCGGCAAGCAACTTCATTATCTGAAACGAAACCTGGGTCATATTGAAAAGTTTATCACAGAGGGGTTGTTGAATCGATTGAGTAAAAGGCAGCACCGAAACTTGCTGGTTATTCAGGAGCTTTATCGGCAGCAGTTGTGGCTGTATGAAAATAATAGCCACAAAATACAGGGGCGAATCGTCAGTGTGTCTCAGCCGCATGTTCGCCCGATAGTTCGCGGCAAGGCCAAAAGTAACGTCGAGTTTGGAGCGAAGATTTCAGTGAGTCTGGTGAAGGGTTTTAGTTTTGTGGATCGAATCAACTGGGACAATTATAACGAGTCTGGCGATTTGAAATCTCAGATAGAAAGCTATCGCAGGCGTTTTGGCTTTTGGCCCGAGTCGGTGCACGCCGATCAAATTTATCGCACCCGGGACAATCGTCGATATTGCAAAGCCAACGGCATAAGATTATCGGGCGCACCGCTTGGCCGACCCAAAAAGCTGACCGCCGAAAATGCAAAAGAATTGAAGCAGGCGAAACGACTTATTCAGCAAGATGAGATTGCGAGGATTCCGATTGAAGGCAAGTTTGGCCAGGGCAAGCGGCGGTTCGGTTTGAGCCTGATCATGGCCAAGCTCGCCGAGACGTCCGCGTCAGCCATCTCGATATCGTTCATCGTGATGAATTTGGAGAAGATTCTCTCCATGCTGCCATCTTTTTTACGCTGCGCTGGCAGGCTGCACCGCGTTGCCCTGCATATGTGTAGCTTGGTCTCATCGGAGCGGGTTTGTTCGGAGCAGGTTTGTGATGGTCGAAATCAAGATGGGAGCATGAGGCTGGCGAAAATCGCAGCCTGAAACCCCGCCACGACCAGCCACCGACGGATAATAAAATTCGAAAACAACTTATTCAGCAAGCCC
>JAOZNE010000343.1:0-1788 GCA_029933955.1 Phycisphaerae bacterium | reverse complement strand
GGGGCAGCTTATCGACAACAATTTAGTCGCCGCTGCCAAAGCGGCGCGAAGCCGGGTAGAGATATCGACGATTATGGCAGATGAGCGGCGTATTATAGCGTCATTTTTGGCCCGGGACGATTATCAGGCCGTCGTAGAGTCGCGGGCTGTGGCGACGGCAGACCTTATGCTTGAGTGCCTTCCAGCGATGATTCGCGAACTCGGTGGCCAAGTGGCTTGGAGCATGCGGATGTCAAGTGGAGAGAGAGTGAACATTATCCTGCATGCGGTTGAGGTCGCCGGAAAAATTCACAACATTATGCGCGATGGTTGTCTCTTTATACATCTCCCCGACGAACTTATAGCTATTTTCGCCACACCAACATATCGCGATAAGGCAAGGATAGATATAAGCGTGCATTCCAGCGTCGATTCGGCAAACTTTCATAAGCGATGGATAAACTACACCAAGAAAAATGCTTATCTGCGTGGCCAGGTGTTTTTTGCCGATGGCAGTATCATCGAGCGAAACCGTACCTATAGTTGGGACGACATTCTCCTGCCGAAAACGACAATAAAGACTATTCGTACGCATGTAGAAAGTTTTCTGAACAATCGTCTTCGTCTCCGCGCTATGGGCGTAAAAATGCGTCGAGGCCTGATATTGGCTGGGCCTCCCGGAACCGGCAAGACTCTGCTTGGCAAGGTTTTGTCCGACACTTTGGATACATCTTTCCTGTGGGTTTCGCCGCGGCACATTCGCACTGCCGAGTCGTTCGATGAGATTATGACCCTTGCCAGGTTTGTTGCCCCAACGGTGGTTTTTCTGGAAGACCTCGACCTCTTTGGCGAGAATCGCGAGGAGGGTAGCTGGGCAGGCCTTGGCGAATTGATGAACCAGCTGGACGGCGTTCTCGACAACGAAGATATTATTACCATCGCCACGACCAACCGTTTGGAAGTTATCGAAAAGGCCCTGCAAAACCGTCCGGGCAGGTTTGACAGGATCGTCCAGATTGGTGCGTTGGATTTAAGTTGTCGCCGGCGGATGCTTAAGAAACTCTTGCGACACGCGGAATTGGCCTCGATGGATTTTGATCGACTGATCGGCGAGACTGACGACTATACCGGCGCTCAGCTGGAAGAGCTTGTCAACACGCTTTATATCCTGGCGATAGAGGACGCCAGCCGGGCCCGGAAAATCGTCGAAGATAAGCCCGCGACAGTCTGTATCGACAGCCAGCTTATCAATCGAGCGTTCCAGGAATGTCAAGTCGAACGCACGACGCGACTAGGCTTCCACGTCGCCTGAGGCCCCCGCCGATTGACGCCATGTTGACACCGCCAGAGAGCGTTTTGAATTGAACTTATTTTATGGAGAAAAACAATGATCGTATGGGCATCAGATGATTTTGAACCAGTCCCGCCGCGATGCGATGAGACCGAGGCATTCCTGCTTGGCTCGATGATGCTGGACGCTTCATGTATAGATATTGCAAGGCTGATCGTTCAGGAAAAACATTTTGCCGCGTCCGCCCATCAAGCACTCTATCGCGTTCTGGTTGACATGTGGGATGCTTCCCAAAGGCCTATAGATATGGTACTCTTGCGGAACGAATTGTCTCGTCGTGGCCAACTGGAACAGATCGGCGGCGTAGCTTACCTCGTCAAACTGGTCGAGAATCTGGCCGATGCCAAAAATGCTGAAAATTACGCAAGAACTATCCGCGAGCGGGCCGAACAATAAAGTTACGCTATGATATATTGGCTATTTGAGACATATTTTTCGCATGGCGGTTTGGGCTTGCG
>JAOZNE010000100.1:0-7080 GCA_029933955.1 Phycisphaerae bacterium | reverse complement strand
GAGTTTATATAGTTATCGCAGATACGGTTTTGCCGTATCGCGGATATAGTTGATTTGTTTAGCGTAATTTAATATGAAATTAATTCCCCGGCCAGAAGGAGACACAAACCCATGCCGATGAGCGAACAGGAAGTTTTTGAAAAGGTACAGGAAACACTTGTCGAAGCCCTGGGCGTCGATGACGACGAAGTTACGCCAGAAGCGACCCTCACGGGCGACCTGGGGGCTGAGTCTATTGACTTTCTCGATATCGTTTTCCGACTGGAAAAGACGTTCGATATCAAAATCCCCCGCGGGGAGCTGTTCCCGGATAATATCCTGAACAACCCGGAATTCGTCAGCGACGGCAAGCTGACAGACGCTGGGCTGACCCAGTTGAAAGAACGCATGCCACATGCGGACTTTAGCGACTTCGAACAGGACCCGGACATCAACAAGATGGCTGAGCTATTCAAGGTGCAGACCATCGTCAATTATGCCATGGGCAAGGTAAACGGCTAGTCCGTTTTCGCCGGGCGCCCGCTGGGTTTGACAGGACAGGGCAGGCCCGGTCTGCGTTTGGCCCGGGAGTGCGAGCTTCGGAGTAAACTATGCGCTGGATCTGGATCGATCGGATAGAAGAGTTTGAGCCTCGCCATCGGGCGCTGGCGGTCAAGAATGTCTCTCTGGCGGAGGAACATCTGCACGACCACTGGAGCGCGTATCCGGTCATGCCGACCTCCCTCATGATCGAGGGCATGGCCCAGACGGGCGGCATCCTGGTCGGGCAGGCGTGCGACTTCGCGCACGACGTCGTACTGGCCAAAATAACCCGGGCGGATTTTTCGGACATCGTCGTCCCGGGCGATCAGCTTACGTATGAAGCGGTCATCGAAAACCTTGCCGACGAAGCTGCCAGCATCAAGGGTACGGTGCGGAAGAACGGGCAGGTCATCGGCGAGATAACCATGATGTTCTCTCACGCCAACAATAGCTTGGCGGGGCTGGAACTGCCCGAGGGGTTCGTCTTCACCGGTTCGTTCCAGCGAATGGTCGAGCCTTTCCTGGAGCAGAGCAATGACTGAGCGTCGAGTAGCAATAACAGGCCTGGGCGTGGTAGCTCCTATAGGCGTAGGCCTGGACGAAACCTGGCAAGCCCTACTGGCTGGTAAGCAGGCGGTGTCCAAAATCGACCTGTTCGACCCGGGCCATTTCCCGTGCAAAATCGCGGGCCAATTACAGAACTTTTCCGCCCGCAAGTTCGTGCCGAAGAACTACCGCAAAGCTGTCAAGGTCATGGCTCGCGACATCGAAATAGCAGTCGCGGCTGCAGACCTGGCTTTCCTCGACAGCGGCATCGTAACCAAGGCTGCGGGCGATGAGCCTACCGTCGATTCAAAACGCCTGGGCTGTAATATCGGAGCTGGGCTTATCTGCGCGGATCTGAACGAGCTTGGTCAGGCGGTCAACACCGCGGTGGGAGATGACGGCAATTTCGACTACAAACTCTGGGGCAAGACCGGCATTGAGAACCTCACGCCGCTTTGGCTTTTGAAATATCTGCCGAACATGCTCTCTTGTCATACCACGATAATTCACGGAGCACAGGGGCCTAGCAACTGCATTACCTGCGGCGACGTTTCAGCCCATCTGTCTCTGGGCGAGTCCTGCCTGTATATCAAACGCAGAGCTGCGGACGTTGTGGTTACCGGAGCTGCGGAAAGTAAGCTAAACCCGATGGGCCTGCTCAGACAGGGGCTGTTGGGCAGGCTATGCACGACTGGCAACGACAATCCAGCCCAGGCGGTTCGCCCGTTCGACATTGACCACGCGGGCTCAGCTATCGGCGAGGGTGGCGGGTTGGTTATCATCGAAGACATGGGCCGGGCTGAGGCTCGCGGGGCGAGAATATACGCTGAGGTTGCCGGTTTCGGAGCTGCGTGCGACCCGGCCGGGATAGATGTGGAACAGCCCTCTGCGGGGAACCTGGCCCTGGCGGTGAAAAGCGCCCTGACCTCGGCGGGCATTGGCCCGGGAGATGTGGACATGATATTCACGCATGGCACGGGGTCGCCGGGCGAGGACATAGCAGAGGCTGCCCAGTGGCGAAAAGTTTTTGGCGACGCGGCTGCGACGATACCAGCGGTCGCTATCACCGGCGCGATCGGAAGTCTTTTTGCAGGCTCGGGCGGGGTGCAGTTGGCACTGGCTGCCAAGGCCCTGGCGGAGCAGGTCGTCCCGCCGACGGTAAATTTCTCAGCCCCAGCGGCTGGTTGCGAGATGAACTTCGCCGCACAGCCTCGTCAAACGGAACTGAAATATGTCGTCGCAGCCGGCTACACGGTCGGAGGCCAGAGCGGCGCATGCCTGCTCAAGAGGTGTCAAGCATGAGCGAAAGAAGAGTCGTCATAACCGGTATGGGTACGATCAATCCCCTAGGCCATAATGTCCAGGACACTTGGAAAGCCCTGCTTGCGGGCAAACTGGCTCCGTCGAAGAATGAGCTTTTCGACGCCAGCACCTTCCCGACAACTTTCGCTGCGCAGGTCAAGGGGTTCGATTTGTCGGAGCATCTCAGCCCGGCCTCGGCCCAGAAGCACACCCACGCGGGGCGACACTGCAAGTTTGCATTGGCTGCAGCCCAGCAGGCCTGGGAGCAGTCGCACCTGGGCGACTGGGCCCAGCTTGACCGGGGTCGGCTGGGCGTGTATCTCGGTTCGGGCGAGGGCAGTCTGGACTTCGACAAGTTCGTCAGCCTGCTTATCGACGCGTGGGAGGACGGGCAGGTTGATACGAAAAAATGGCCTGACCTTGCGTTCGAGCGGATGGAGTTGTACCGCGAGATCGAGCAGGAATCCAACATGGTCGTAGCACACCTGGCTGGGGAATTCGGCGCCTGTGGCCCAGCTTACAACGTGCTGACCGCCTGTGCCGCCAGCACCCAAGCTATCGGTGAAGCGGCGATGCAGGTACGCCATGGCCTGGTCGACACGGTCATCACCGGCGGAGCCCACAGCATGGTACACCCCTTCGGCGTAACGGGTTTCAACCGCCTGACCGCCTTGTCCACCCGCAACGACGACGCAGCTTCAGCTTCTCGTCCGTTCGACCTTACCCGCGACGGATTCGTCATCGGCGAGGGAGCCAGCGTGTTGATACTCGAAGAATACGAACACGCCAAAGCGCGAGGCGCGGAGATATTGGCTGAGATAGTAGGCTACGGCGCCAGCGCCGACGCTTTTAGAATAACCGACCAGGACCCCGACGGCGACGGAGCCGCTACCAGTATGCGGGCTGCTCTTGCAGATGCGGACATTCAGCCCGGCCAGGTGGATTATATTTCCGCCCACGGTACGGGAACCAAGCAGAACGACCAGGTCGAGACGCGGGCTATGAAGGCTGTCTTCGGACAGGATGCCAGCAAGGCCCCGCCGGTGTCCTCAGCCAAGAGCATGCTCGGACACCTCATAGCCGCAGCTGGGGCGACCGAACTGATAACCTGCGTCCTGGCTCTTCGCGACCAGACCCTTCCCCCCACCGCGAACCTCCACACGCCAGACCCGGACTGCGACCTGGACTACGTGCCAAACGAAGCTCGCCAGGCCAACGTCAAAATCTGCATGTCCAACAGCTTCGGCTTCGGAGGCCAAAACAACACAATCATCATCACCAACTGATTGAAAAAAAGTTATCAGTTGTCAGTTATCAGTAAAAACAAAAACAGCCACGGCGCCCGGCTTGGAAAAACTACTGGATTCCCGCCTTCGCGGGAATGACAAAGAAAAAAAACAGAAATTCGTGTCATTCGTGTTCCGCTGTTTTTTTGGAGACAGGAGATTGCCGCAATTCGTGATTATTTTGGCTTGGACGGATTGGATCTCGCAGCACTGGGCTGCGGTTGCAATCGCGGCGACCTGCCTGGCGTTGCTTATTTCCGCGGTCTGGCTGTTGACGTATTACGTCCGCATTTGTCTGAATATTTTCATCGACACGCCGCCGCCTTTGTCGATGAATCCGGTTGACTTTCAAAGGCTTGAGGGGGAGATCGTCCGTTTCCGCAGTTTCGACGGCACGAGCTTACGCGGCATGCATCTCTCGCCGCCGGGGGGGGGGGAGTACAAGGGCACGATTGTCTTTAGCCATGAGTATGGCTCGGACATGTACAGCTGTGCCCGCTACACCAGACCATTGCTGGAGGCTGGCTATAATGTCTTCACCTTCGACTTCCGCGCCCATGGCGAATCCAGCGGGGCGGACTACAAGCCTGTGCAATGGCCCAGCGACAAGGAACTCGGCGATGTCCTCGGCGCCTGTGCCTATGTCCAGTCGTCGCTCTCGGCGGAGGGCAGGAGCAGCGACATTGGACTGTTTGGAATCAGCAGAGGGGCCGGGGCTGGTCTGTTGGCAGCAGCCAGCGACCCCAGCATCAAAGCCATCGTCTGCGACGGAGCCTTCAGCACCGAGACCACGCTCATTGCCCTGATGAAACGCTGGGCGCACATCTTCGCCAGCATCAAGTTGGTCTACCGCAACCACCCCGACACATTTTGGCGGTTCCTGCTTTGGTTGATAATGCGATTCGCCCAGCCTAAGCTCAAACGACGATTCCCCTCGGTGCACAAGGCCCTCCGCGACATGCAGCCCAGGCCTATTTTCTTCATCCATGGCCGGCGCGACAGCTACATTCGCGTCGAGCAGACGCAGATTCTCCACGACACGGTACCCCAGCCGAAGTATCTGTGGGTGGTGGACAAAGCCAAGCACAACCAGGCTGTGATATGCGAGCCTGACGCCTACGCCAAACGCACGGTAGCGTTTTTCGACAAATACCTGGCCGGCCTGGACGTCCCGGAAAAATCTCTCGAATCAAACGCGTAACCACGACGCATGCAGCACAGCCGCCCTCGGCTGTGAAAATACAGGCAGACCGCAAAAAAACCACAGCCGGGGGTGGCTGTGCTACATGCGGTTTATGCTTTCGCTGCTACCAACGTTTGGCAGGCTTCGGCTACGTGGGACGGGCCGAACTTGTGCTTCTCGAAAAGATAATTTTCCGAAGCTACCTCGCCAAACTCGTCCGGCACGCCCAGCCTTTTTACCGGCACGGGACAATGCTCCGAGAGAATCTCGCACACCGCCGAGCCAAGCCCGCCGATGATGTTCTGCGTCTCCAACGTTACGACGCACCCGGTTTTCCGGGCTGAGGCTATCACAGCTTCTTCGTCCATAGGCTTGACCGACGGGCAGTGCAGCAGATCGACGCTGACGCCCTGAGCGGCGAGTGTTTCGCCTGCCTGTTTGGCGAAGCGGGTCATGTAGCCTGTCGATATCAGCGTTACGTCCGACCCCTCGGTTATTCGCACAGCCTTGCCCGGCGTGAAGGTGATATTCTCGTCGAACAGTTGCGAAACCTTAGGCCTGATCAGCTGCATATATGTCGGCTGGTGTTGCCCGGCCATGTGGTTCATCATCGCTCGCAACTCGTAGACGTCGGCGGGGCTGTAGACGTGCATGTTCGGCATGGCCCGCATGATGGCCAGGTCCTGGAAGCACATGTGCGTGCCGCCATTGGGGCCTTGCGTAATGCCCGGAGCTGTGCCGACGATCTTGACATTATTGTTCGCATAGGCGACGGATATTGTTATCTGGTCGTACACCCGGCGCGAGGCAAAGCAGCTAAACGTCGCACAGAACGGCACCTTGCCCTCGGTAGCCAGGCCCGCGCCGACGCATATCATGTTGGCCTCCGAGACGCCGACGTCGACGAAGTTGTCGGGGTGTTTCTCCGACACGCGCGGGTTCGTGCCCGACGCCTTGGCCAGGTCAGCCTCGACACACATCACAGCTGGGTTGGCTTCGATAAGTTCGTTAAGCGTTTCGGCGTATACCGCTCGCATTTCCATTTCGTGTAGTTCTGACATCGTTAATCAACCTCAATTCGTAGTTTTATTTCCTGACTTCTGAATCCTGACTTCTGAATCCTGACTTCTGAATCAGTACGGCAGTGTTATGTCGGTGTTGCTCATCGCGCCGATGTACTTGTCGTAGGCTGCCTGGTCTGGCACTTTGATATTGTGGCTGCCGGGGGTGTTTTCGATGACGCTGCAGCCCTTACCCTTGATGGTGTGGGCGATAATCATGCTAGGCTTGCCGATAACGGCGGAGGCTTGTTCGAACGCGTCGTGCAGCGAGTCCCAGTCGTGGCCATCGGCTTCGAAAACTTCCCAGCCAAACGCCTGCCATTTGTCTTTCAGCGGATCGAGGCCCAGGATATCGTCGGTAAAGCCGTCGATTTGCAGCTTGTTGTAGTCGGTGATGGCGATGAGGTTGTCGAGTTTCTGATGGCTGGCGAACATGGCGGCTTCCCAGTTTTGGCCTTCGTTTGTTTCGCCGTCGCCGATGATGCAAAAGACGCGATGGTCAGCCTGGTCTCGCTTGGCAGCCAAGGCCATGCCGCAAGCCATGGAAAGTCCCTGCCCCAGCGAGCCGCTCGTTGCGTCCACGCCCGGGACGAACCGCTCGTCGGCATGGCTTGGCAGTCTGGTCGCGTCGGCGTTTAGCGTGGGAAGCCAGTCCATCGGGAAGTAGCCCTTATAGGCCAGGGCGACGTACCACACCGGAGCGGCGTGGCCTTTGGACATAATCAGCCTGTCCCGCTCGGGCCATTTCGGATTGGCAGGGTCGATCTTCAGCACGCGATAGTAGAGTGTCGCGAAGACTTCGACCAGGCTGAGTGCTCCGCCGATATGCCCGCTGCCAGCCCGGCAGATCATGTCCGTAATAACGTACCGCCACTGGTCGGCGAGCTTGTTAAATTCCGCTACGTCAAATTTTTCGATGGTGTCGCTTGTCATGCCTGATATTCCTTCTATCTGCGAGAAACTCCGGAAAACGCCTGAAACGAAGTCGTACCTTGTAGCCTCGCCCGGGGGAAATGTCAATGGCCTGGGCGAAAAAACAGCGAAACACGAATGGCACGAACTAAAATCAATGGCACAAATTTCTGTTTTTCTTTTCACGGCCATCCCATAGCCAATCGACGGGAGAGCTGGATTTTGCAAAGTAGCGGACTATGAGGTACTCTGTTTGCTCCGGCGGAGA
>JAOZNE010000342.1:0-1825 GCA_029933955.1 Phycisphaerae bacterium | reverse complement strand
ATTTTGAAGCATGGCAAATAAGTGCTGGGAATGACCAATACCAAAGACCCAATGCTGGGTGTCATTCGTGTTCTGTTGTTTTTTTGCTGTTTTTGCTTTTACTGATAACTGACAACTGATAACTTTTTTAAATTATTCTCCCGCGACGATTTCTCGTTGGGCGGAAAGTCTGGGCGTAAATGGGCTTGTAAATGTCGCTACCAAAATAAATCGTCGCGAGGTTGGCAGGGGCTTGTCGCAGGCGAGCTTGAATTCGTAGCTTCGGAAATGGCGGTTCCAGTGTGTCAAGTTTGCCTTGGGCTGGGCGATGCTGATTTCCCACTGTCCGACCCGCGGGCCTTGCTTTCGCTGATTTTGCTTGAGGAAGCCGTAGAGATCGAACCGTATCGTGCCGAAAGCCTTGGTCGCATCGCCGAAGGAATCTCTTGCCTGGACTCGCGCGTGAACCCCGCCAGCTGCGCCCGGAAACGCTACGGTCTGCGTAAAGGGGTGAATTTCCAGCGTCTTCGGCAGGAGCATGTCGATTGGCTGGGGGACTTTTTCCACATGCCCAGCCGGGTCGCCTTTGGTGGGCAAAAGCCCGCCGTCGCAGCCGACCAGAAGCGCGGCAACGGCGATGGCTAGGAGTACTCGTTCTGTGAACCTGCAGGCTCGTCTCACTCGAAAATCTCCGATCACGGCTACGCGCCGCCCACGTGAACGAAGTATAGACGATAAGCCCGATACCGGTCAAGCATATCTCGACCAAAGACCCGTTGGCAGCGGGATGCTTGATGTGATGCGGCGAAATTTATATACTGGCCAAAAGCCGATGGCTATCCCGATGACTGGATAGAAAAGCGAATGCGTTCCATCGCCATCGGCGAGGAATTGACGGACGAATGGCAAGGCCGCGGCACAGCAGAACAAAGGGACTATGCCATCCTCACCGCGGAAATTTCCAAAGCAGCCTTCGGCGTAACGCCATCGGAATACAAGGAACTCAAAAGGCCTGGGCCACAATTTGCTTTTTTGCGTTTTTCGTAGTTTTAAGTTGTTTATCCGTGGTTCTTGTTTTTGTGTGAATGGTTGCGATAAATCAATGCGTTTGGATGCGGATGTCTGCAAAAAGAGGAGTTACTTGTGAAGGTCGAGCTGCATTGTCATACGAATCGTTACAGTTTATGCGGCTTGGCCAGCCCGGCGGAAATGCTCGGGCGACTTGTTGAGACGGGCTATGAGGCGGTGTTCATCACGGAACACAACCAGGTCTGGAGCAACGGCGAAATCGAGGAAATACAAAGCCGATACCCACAGCTGAAAATTTTCCCCGGCGTCGAGCTGACCTTCGATAATCCCGCGGGGTTTAGCCATCTTCTGGTACTGGGATCCAACGACCCGGACGTCCTGGCCCTGGCTAGCCCTGCCGACGTTCTGGCCTGGGCAGCGGAGCGAAACCTGCCGACCGTACTAGCTCATCCGTTCAGGTTTAACGGCGCGGATTGGCCTATCCGTAGCGCGGAGGTTCTGCCCGACGCGTTCGAGTATTTTTCGCCGAATGTCGATGCTGACCAGGCCAAGTTGGCGCTTCGAGCAGCCCGCCGACTTGACGTCAGGCTGGTAAACGCTGGCGACGCGCATGGCTTGGACTATATAAACCAATTCTGGATCGAAACAAATAGGCCTTTCGAAACCCCATCTGAGCTGAGAAAAATTATCGTCGAGGGAGACTACGAAAATTGCGGAACAGGCAGGTAGGCAATAGGCAAAACACAGCCTTTCCCGTGCCATTCGTGTTCCGCTGTTTCCCCTACTGCCTATTTGCCCATTTGCCTATTCCCTATTT
>JAOZNE010000099.1:0-7183 GCA_029933955.1 Phycisphaerae bacterium | reverse complement strand
CGATTAACCTCGTGTATCCCGGATAAATTATGACTACTTCGCGCTGTAGTACTAGGCTTGGGCGAATATCGGCAGGCGGACGGTGAAGGTGCTGCCCTGGTTCTCGACGCTTTGGATTTCCAGTTGGCCTGAGAATCGTTCGACGATGTTCTTCACCCCAGCCAGGCCCACGCCACTGCCGGGGATGCGACTTTTCTTGGCGTTGGATGCCCGGAAAAACTCGCGGAACAATTTTGGAATATCTTTCTCCGGAATCCCCATGCCCGAATCCTTCACGCAAAGTTCCGCCCAGGAATCCACCTGCTGAAGCGACACCGTTACTTTGCCCTCGGCGGTATATTTCACGGCATTGGAGACCAGGTTCGACAGCACCAGCTTGCAGCCTTGCGTGTCCATCCGCACGGGCAAGGGCTTGGCGGGCAAGTCCACCGCCATCGTCAGGCCCTTTTGCTGGGCCTGGGGTTGATAGCTGTCGCAGATATCAGCGGTAGCCTGGACGATATCCAGCACAGCGATTTCGCCCATCGGGTCGCCGCTCTTGGCCTGGGCCAAGATCAAGATGTCCTTTATAAGGTCCAGCATCTGATCCATTCGTCCCGCGATTCGCCCGTTCAGTTCGACGATTTTCGGATAGTCGACCTTCTGAAGATGCGCATCAGCCAGCTGAGTGAGCATCTTGGTGGCCGCGGCTGGGGACTTCAGCTCGTGCACCATTACCCGCATAAAGCCGGCCTTTTCCCTCTCCAGCTTTTTCATCGTGGCCAGGTCGTCGTAGAGTTTTGCGTGGTACAGCGCATAGCCTATGAGCCTGGCCAGGCTGTTTAGCTGGGGCAAACTCTCCGGCGTGAATGGGCCTGACTTGGAGTTGATTACCTGCACCACTCCCATGGCCTGGCCTTTGAACATAGCTGGGGCGCATATCACATCGCGCGTACGGAAGTCGTTCCGCTCGTCCCAGCTGTGGTCGAACTTCAGTCGCGGGTCTATGCTGCTCAGGTCGCCATAAGCGTCGGGCACGAGAAACGTCTGACAGCTCATCGCGCAGAACCCAGCCAGGGAACTAGGCTGAATTGCCACGTGGATAATCTGGTCAACATTGCCCACCGCCGCGACGGATTCGAGTTCGTCGGTCTCGCGGTTTATAAGGTAGACCGTCGCCCGCTCGGCCTGGAGGTCATGACAGACCACGTCGGCGACCTCCCGCAAAACCGTGGGAATATGCACGTCACCGACCATGCGATCGTAGATAGAGAAAAGTTCTTCATGCTCCGCCAAGGCAGCTTGGGTAGTCTCGGAAGCTGGCCTATCTGCACTCATAGACTTATCCAAAAAAAGTTGTCAGTTGTCCGTAAAAGCAAAAAAACGGCAGAATACGAATGAACGGCATCCTGGATTGGAATAGTTATTGTTTGGTTTGGAGGAGTTGCTTTGCTTCGCCTACCAGATAGAATGAGCCGCAAACGCAGATAATATCTTCGGCACTGACAGCGGAGTTGGCTAGTTGCAATGCTTCGCTCAGATTCGGCGCTATTTGTGCCACTCTGCCGTCGGACATCTCGGTGTATATCTCAGCTAGGTCTCGCGGGTCGGCTGCTCGGCCATTGCTTTGGGCCTGGGTGAAAATAACCTTATCCGCACCGGTGGAAATCTGCTCCATCATGCCGCGGATATCTTTGTCCACCCCGCAGCCAAAGACCATAACCATCGAGTCGTACGGAATATGTTGCCCAAGCCCGCGCATCAGAGCCTGGATCGACGCGCCGTTGTGCGCACCGTCAGCGATAATCCGCGGGCTGCTGTGAACCATCTCCATTCGGCCCGGCAGGCGAACGTTCGCCAGACCCCGGATAGCTTTTGCGTCATCGACCTCAAGGCCTTTGAGCTTCAGCTGATCCAGCAGCGCCAGGGCCAGGCCACAGTTTACCGCCTGGTGCTCGCCCAGAGCTGGGACTGGCAGATGCTCGAATTGGCTATGCGGCGTGGTCAGGCAGACTCGCGTATGACAGCCATCCTCGCGGGACGATTCCACGCGGTAGCTAAAGTCGATATCGTCGCCCGTGAAGACGACCTTTGTCTTGGCGTCGTTGGCAACCTTCTTCAGCACTCGCTTGGCTGCGGGGTCTTGCTCGACGCTGACAGCGGGGACGTCCTTCTTGAAAATCCCAGCCTTCTCGCGGGCGATATCCGTCAACTCAGGCCCGAGCTGGTGGGTGTGATCCATGGAGATGCTGGTCAGGCCACACACTTCCGGGTCGATGACGTTCGTACTGTCAAGCCGACCGCCCAGGCCCGTTTCGATAACCGCGATATCCACGCCCTGATCCTTAAAATAAGCAAAGGCCATCGCGGTCATAATTTCGAAAAAAGTGGGCTTGTCCTTTTTCATGCGTTCTACGTGCGGAGCGAATTTCGCGATCAGCTTGGTCATTTCAGTGCGGGGAATATTTTGCCCGTTGATGCTGATTCGCTCGCGGATGTCGCAAATGTGGGGCGAGGTGTACAGCCCGACAGAATGGCCACACGCCTGAAGCATCGAGGCGAGCATCGTCGCAGTCGAGCCCTTGCCCTTCGTCCCGGCGATGTGAACCGAGCGGAGTTTCTGATGGGGGTTGCCCAGTTTTTTCAGCAGCAGCTTCATCCGGTCCAGGCTGAAGGTGTCGCTGTTGTATCGCACACGGAGCATCTGCTCGTAGTCGGTTTGAGACAGCAAAAATCGCATCGCTGCGTTGTAGGTGCGAATCACCTTCAACGGCATCTTGCCCTTCTTGCCGGTTTTTGTCTGCGTTGCAGTTACCATGAAAAAAATCCTTATCGCGAGAAGCTATATGACTTCCACTCAATAATGTTGAAGTTCCGCACCAAAAAATCTGAAAAAAAATAACCGTTCACGGCTATACAAAAAATCACCATGAAGCACATGAAGAGCATAAAGTTTTTTTTTGTTATAAAAAAAACTAAAAAATCTTCAAGTCCTTCATGGCGCAATCAGTTTTTATGCATTTTGTAGCTTTTTTATCGAAAGCTGTGAACCGCTACGAAAAAACAAACACACCCGAAACAGAAATCCCACGCCTTGCTGCTGTCTCGTTCAAGACGACAGAGTTTACGATATCAAGGCCAGTTTGTCAAGTTTTTTTGACAATATCAAGCGTAAGTCCTTTGTGTGAAACAAATTAAAAATACTCAATCTTTTCGTTCCAACAACGCCGACAGCTGTGGTTGGTCGAACAAGGGCTGATTGTCGCCCTCTTGGCCGGGCGGCCTGTTGTGTATGGAACACACAATAGAAGCGTTAGTTTCGGCCTGGTTGAGTTTTTTTAAAAAAGTTATCAGTTGAGCCAATTGCAAAAATGTAGCACAGTCGCCCTCGGCTGTGTTGAACTTGCTATATTTCCACACAGCCATCCTATAACACGATGGATAGACAGCTCCGTAGGAGCGGCATCTTTGTGTCGGCTTTGGAACAGTTTAAGATGTCACTCCTACGGAGCTAAAAAGAATCCGTGAAATCTTCTTAAAAATCCGTGTAATCCGTGGACCCCTACTTGCCTATTGCCTACTTGCCTATTTGCCTAGTTCGAGATATTTTTTCAGTTTCTCCGCGAATATTCGCACAGCTTGGCCTCGATGGCTGATGGCGTTTTTTTCTTCGCTCGACAGCTGGGCGCTCGTACAGCCTTTCTGAGGCAGGAAAAATAACGGGTCATAGCCAAACCCGTTTGCCCCGGCTGGCTCATAACCAATCTGCCCCTCGAAAGTCCCCGCCGCTTCCAGCAACACCTTCCCGCCGTCAGCCAGGGCGAGATGGCAGATGAATCTAGCTGAGCGTTTTTCGGTTGGCACGTCGGCCAGGTCGGCGAGGAGTTTTTGGTTATTGGCCTGGTCCAGCACATCTCGCGGTGCGTCGGGTGGGCAGAGTTTTGCAGCGTATCGCGCGCTGTACACGCCTGGGGCGCCCCCCAGCGCGTCGACAGCCAGGCCCGAGTCGTCCCCCAGGCACCACAAGCCCGTAGCGCGGGCGTAGTACATTGCCTTGTCCCGCGCGTTTTGGGCAAAAGTCTCGCCGCACTCGTCAGGCTCGTCGACCGGATCCAGATCAGCGAGGGAAATTATCTCGACCCCAAGGGCAGCGAGTACCTCTGCCAGCTCGCGAGCCTTGCCGGGGTTTTTCGTAGCCAGGACAATTCGCCGACTCACTTGGCTTTTCCTCTGCCCGGGATAACGACCACGGTGCTGGGTTTGGTAACTTTTCGCACCTGGCCGGTTTTGCGGTCGTACACGCTCGTCGTTTCGGTATTGCCGCAGATGACCAGCTCGGGGTAGTCTCGCAGGATTCTTTTTATTCGGGGGTCGTGGACTATAAAGTTTTCGACGTAGCTGCCTCGACCGGTTCGGGGGTCGCGGCGTTGCACCTTGCCCACGCTGGCGGAGGAGGCTGGGAACGAGCCTACGAACACGCCCGAGCGAACCGGGCCATGGAAGTAGTAGGCTTCCTCGCCTCGCTGGCGGAGCCGCTTGCAGACTTCGACCGCTTCGCCTTTCCTGCCGAAGTATCTCCGCGACGGGATGTCATAGTAGACGCCGACCTGGACGCTGTATTTGCGGTCGGCGGGGGTGTTTTTGAGGTTCCACTCAGCAGGCCCTTCGTCTCGGCCTGGCAGGGGGACAACCATGGCCCGGACGTAGATGTTGGCTTTGGTCGTCGGCGAGGAGAACGCCTTGGCCCGCTTGAGATTTCGCGCCGCAGCTTTGCGGGTTTTGTAATGGCCCCAGTACAGGCCACTGAATTTTTCTTTGTGAACGACGAACAGGTCGCCCCAGCCTGTCGCTTCGCTCGCCCGGGTTTTGTGATTGGCTGACTCGGCGACGTGGTCAGCTCCCTCGTGGGTGAAGAGCAGGATCGTGTAGGCTCCGTCCTTGACACTGCTGCTGGAGGAGAGGCCCATCTCATCACAGCCCGCCAAAAATCCGCCTGCCATCAAAACCATCGCCAATAAAAAACACGCACGTTTCATTTTCAGTTCTCCTTCAACGCTTTTTTTTGTAGTTGCAATAATTTTCCCACGCCGCTTTGTCCTAGTTTTAGCATGGTTTGGAGTTGTTCGGCGTCGAATGGTGCCGCCTCGCTTGTGCCCTGAATTTCGATGTACTTGCCGCCTGAGGTCATAGCGATGTTCATATCGACGTCGGCGACGGAGTCTTCAGCATAGCACATGTCCAGCAGAGCTGTCCCCTCGACCACGCCTACGGAGATCGCAGCGACCGCTCCCTGCAAGGCTCCGCGGGCGAACATGCCCTTGCCCCTGCCCTTGGCCACCGCCTGGGCCAATGCGACATACGCGCCCGTAATCGAAGCGGTGCGAGTGCCGCCGTCCGCTTGAAGCACGTCGCAGTCCAGATAAATAGTGTTTGGCCCGAGCTTGTCGAACCGCACGACGCTACGCAGGGCCCTGCCGATCAGCCTTTGGATTTCCACAGCTCGGCCATCGTTTTTGAGAATGGGTCGCGACTTGCGTCGACCGGTCGAAGCGGGCAACATGCCATACTCAGCCGTTACCCACCCCAGCCCTTGTTCCTTCCGCCAGGGCGGCACGTCGGGGTCGATGCTGGCGGTGCAGATAATCCTTGTGCCGCCAACTTCAATAAGACAACTGCCATCCGCGGTGCCCACAAAACCAGGCGTTATCGTAACAGGTCTAAGCTGCCCAGCCCGCCTGCCATCCGTTCGTCGATATTTTTTATCAGCCATGCACAAAGTGTACAAGCCAAACCGGGCGAATGCAATTTTTCATAAACGCACGCAACTACCAAAGAGATTAGCTCCCTTTTTTGTTGACATATCCTCTTTCTTTTGCTCTGGTCAACTATCGAGGCCGGGAAAATTGCCATGCAACCCAGGCACTTATCTGCCATGTTTACCATGGCCGCAGCAAATAAGTGCTGGGCATGACCTACGGACTGACTTCTGACTACCAACTCCTGCTTCTAAAAAATGTCTGAATCCCAAAAATCTTATACTTACTTCGAGCCTGGGCGGGTTGCGAACTTGCGGAACATAAATCTGCTTGCCCGCCAGGCTGTCGAGGGTTTTATCACAGGCTTGCATCGCAGCCCGCATAAGGGGTTCTCCGTCGAGTTCGCCGAGCATCGCGAGTATTGCCCCGGCGACGATTTGCGACACATGGACTGGGTAGCCTGGGCCAGGAGCGACAGATATTACGTCAAGCAATACGAGCAGGAAACGAACCTCCGGGCACATATCCTGCTGGACGTCAGTGGCTCGATGGGCTACCGACATGGCGGGACGATATCGAAGTTCACCTACGGCTGTTTTCTCGCAGCCTGCCTTAGCTACCTCATGACCCGCCAACAGGACGCTGTGGGGATGATCGCTTTCGACGAGACTGTCCGCTTTCAGCTGCCGCCCGGAGCGACCCCCGCCCACCTGGACAGGCTGTTCAAACAGCTTGAAGGCCTGGCTCCTGGCGGGCAGACCGCTATCGCGCCGACATTCCATCAGTTGGCGGACACCATCGCAAAGCGCGGGCTGATTATTATTATCTCCGACCTTTACGATGAGCCTGGGGAAGTGATGAAGGCGTTGCAACATTTCGCGCACAAGAGGCATCAGATAATCGTCTTTCATCTTCTCGACCAGGGAGAGCTTGAGTTGCCCTTCGAGAAAATAACTTCACTGGTGGATATGGAGACGGGGGAAAAGTTGCAGGTAGATCCGCGAGACCTGGCCGAGCCTTATCAGCGGGAGATGGCGGAGTTCATAAACAATTACCGCCGACAATGCTCCGACCGCAATATCGAATACGTCCAGACCACCACCACCGAACCTTACGACCGAATGCTGCTGCACTACCTGGCCCGGCGAAAATCTATAGGGAAATAGCCCATGTAGCACAGCCACTCTCAGCTGTGGTTTCTAGAGCAATTTAAGTATGAGGTGCCGTATTGCCGATAGAGTTGGTATGGCATGGATAGCTACACAAGAGATACGGGAACGGGCGATTGCGGCCTATGATGCCGGGCAAGGAAGTCAGCAGGAGGTTGCCGCCATGTTCGGAATTCATCTGCGGACCTTTCAACGATGGCTCAAACGCTATCGAAGCGACGGGCTGTGTCGCCCTCTGCAACGCGGACATCGTCGAGCGGCATTTACCGGCAAACTTTT
>JAOZNE010000098.1:0-7190 GCA_029933955.1 Phycisphaerae bacterium | reverse complement strand
AAATCTTTTTTTAATCCGTGAAATCCGTGGACTGCTTTTGCCTATTGCCTGCTCCGCTTGAGTAAAAAGTCTTCCCCCAGGTGGCAGCGGATGTGGCTCCATGGCAGGGGCTGGTCGGCGGGTAGTTTGCGGTGGACAATCGCGTCGAAGTCTATGTCCGCAGCTTCTATCGCCTGCTGCCAGATTTCCCAGTTCCAATGTTCGTTCCACGAGTCCATGCGGGCACCGCTCTGCCAAGCCTTGAGGATAACCTGTCCAACCTCGCGCGGGCCACGACAGAGCATCGCCTCGAGCAGCGATTGTTCGATGCGGTGGAACTTCACATTTATCGGCGACCGCCGGGCCAGGTCTATCAGCCTGCTGCGAACCTCGAAGAAATACTCCGCCCGTCGCATCGGCTCCCATTGCATTGGCGTGTGCGGTTTTGGCACGAACCAGGAGACGCTGGCGGTGATAGCTCCGCGATGGCCATCCACATCCCGGCGGGTGTTACTGAGTCTGCGGCAGAGCCAATATATCTGGTCGATGTCCTCGAGGGTCTCGCCGGGCAGCCCGGCCATGAAGTAAACCTTTACGCTTTTGTAGCCCGCCTGCCAGGCTGCCCGCACGCCGGCAAGCATGTCCGCCTCGGTAATATCCTTGCCGATGGAGGCTCGCAGTTCATCCGTCCCAGCCTCAGCTGCGATGGTCAGCCCGCCCTTGCGGACCGCAGCGGTGAGCTTGGGCAGCACTTGCAGTTGGCTGTCCACTCGCAGCGATGGCAGGGATATCGAAACCTTTTGCCCAGTGAACTCGGCGTTGAGACGCTCAATGAGTTCCTCCAGCTGCGGGTAGTCGCTCGTGGATAAACTCAGCAGGGAAATTTCGTTGTACCCCGTAGCTTTCAGCCCAGCCCGGGCAGCGGATATTATATCCTCGACCCCGCGCCGGCGGACGGGCAGCCTGGTGTGGCCTGCCTGGCAGAACTTGCAGAGGTTCGGACAGCCTCTCATAACCTCGATGACGACCCGCTCGTGCACAGCCTCAGCCAGGGGAACCAAAGGCTTGGTCAGGGCGGCGGGCGATGCGTGGGACAAATCCGCTACCGCGGCCCGGGGAATCTCGACTGGCATGTCCGAGCTAGTTGGCGCCACGGCGCCCAGGCCTGGTTTTATGGGCTTGTAGAACTTCGGCACGTAGGCAGAGGGAACCTCGCGGGCGATTCTCGCCAGCCCGTCCGCTCGCGAAAAAGCGTCCCCCGGCGATGCTTGCTTCAGTTGGCCTATGAGTTTCGCCAAGGCTGGGAGGGTCTCCTCGCCGTCGCCTGGCAGGAACACGTCGAAGAAGTTTGCCAACGGCTCGGGCGAGTCAGCCAGGGCGTCGCCGCCTACTATTATAGGGTCTCCCTCGCCCCGCTCGCAGGCCAGGATGGGCACGCCAGCCAGGGACAGCATGGTCAGCACGTTGGTAACGCACAGCTCGTAGGTCAGCGAGAATCCGACGATATCGAAGCTGGATATCGCGCAGCGACTTTCCCAGCCAAACAGCGGCACGGCCTGGTCTCGCATGACCGCTTCGGCGTCGGGGAGCGGACAATAGACGCGGTCGCAGGCGACGCCAGGCAGGTCGTTGAGCGTATGGTACAGCATCTGATGGCCGAGGTGGCTGATGCCGATCGTGTAGGCGTCGGGAAAAGCCAGAGCAACCGTAACCCGCGCAGCAGCTACGTCCCCCTGGCGGGCGTTGGTCTCCAGCCCAATGTATTGACTAGGCTGACGCACCCGAGGCAGGAGTTTTTGGCTAACAGTGGGTGCGATGTTTTTTATTTTGGTAGTAATCAGTAATCAGCTTTCAGTTATCAGTAACAGCAAAACAGCAGAACACGAATGACACGCGGGAGGCATCAGGTATTTGGGCCTTGGCTCTTCAATGGGTATTGGTTATTTGGGCCTTGGTCATTTTTTCGTCATTTGTCATTCGCTTTTTGCCTGGTTGATTCGATCGACCAGGCTTGGGAGTATTTCGAACAGGTCGCCAACTATGCCGAAGTCGGCGACGTTGAAAATTTGCGCCTCGGGGTCGGTGTTGACTGCTATTATCGTTTCGGAGGTTTGCATGCCGGCGAGGTGTTGGATGGCTCCGGATATGCCCAGGGCGATGTACAACTTTGGGCTTACCGTTTTACCGGACAGGCCCACCTGGTGCGAATAGCCCAGCCAACCCCGGTCGATCGCGTCCCGGCTGGCTCCCATCGCAGCGTCCAGAGATTCGCAAAGAGGCCTGGCCAGGGCGACATTGTCAGCCTTCTTTATACCCCTGCCAACGGCAACGACCACATCGGCATCGCCCAGGCTATGGGGGGAATCGTCCGGCACGAAACCCACCCGGCGAACTCGGCTGGCGAGACACTCCGGCGGCGGGGCGAGGCGAATTATCTCGCCAACCCTGCCATCAGATCGGCTTGCGGGCTTGGTGGAGCGAGGGCGAACCGTCGCCATCTGAGGCCGATGGGCTGGGGTTTTTATCGTCGCCAATATATTGCCCCCAATGGCGGGCCTGGTCTGTAGCAGATTGCCCGTGTCGGCTTCGATGTCCAGCACGGTGCAGTCGGCGGTGAGTCCAGCATTGGCGCGGATAGCGACGAACGGCATGAGCGTTCTGCCCGTGGAGGTCGCCCCGGCGATTATAATCTCAGGCCTATATTCGTCAATGATCCGGAGCATGCAGGCTGAGTAAGGCTCGGGCAGAAAATGCGTCAGCTCGAGAGCCTCCACAGCGATAACCCGGTCGGCACCGCAGCTGATGAGTTCCTGCAGGTCAGCTTCGTCCAGGCTATTGCCCATTATCAGAGCGGTCAAAGCCGTGCCGCGTTTCTTGGCTAACTCCTTGCCGCGGGTCAGAAGCTCGTAGCTGATGCGTTGAATTTCCCCGTTGGCCTGCTCGGCAAGAATCCACACGCCAGAGTGTTTTTGCTCTGTGCCGGTCATTATATAAGTTCCTTCGCTTGCAAAAAGGCCACCAGTTTGTCGATGGCCTGGCCTGCGCTTGCCTCGTCCGTAGCGATAACTTTTTCGCACTGGCGGGTAACTTGCGGGCGGAAGATTTTAACCACTCGCGTCGGCGAGCCAACCAGGCCTAGTTTGTCAGCTTGGGCTTGGATATCGCCAGCCTTCCAGACGGGGATGTCCTGGCCTCTTGCCCGCTGCTTGCCCCGAAGCGTCGGCAGGCGAGGCTCGGCCACTTCCTTAACCACCGTCAGCACGGCTGGGAGATCGACCTCGATAACCTCGTGTCCGTTTTCCACCAGCCTATGTAGCGTGCACGATTTTTCGTCGACCCGTTCGACCTTGCCAATGTAGCTTGCAACGGGCAGGTCGAGGAACGACGCTATCCCAGGGCCGACCTGTCCGGTGTCGCCGTCGGTAGCTCGCTCGCCGCAGATGACAATGTCGAATTCGCCCAGCTGCTCTATCGACTTGGCAAGGACGTAGCTGGTAGACCAGGTGTCCGCGCCGGCGAATGCTTTGTCCGACAGCAGCACCGCCGAGTCACACCCCATGGATATCGCCTCGCGCAGGGCCTTGGCCGCCTTGGCCGGGCCCATGGATATCGCGACGACCTCGCCGCCATGGGCGTCTCGAAGTTGGATTGCAACCTCGATAGCGTAGAGGTCCAGCGGGTTGACGATAGCTTCAACGCCATCGCGCACCATCGTGCCGGTGTCGGGATCCATCTTAACCGCATTGGTCTCCGGCACTTGTTTTATAGGAACAATAATCCGCATAAAATTCTCCGCCAAGCCCGTCCCGGCTGGCCAGCCAATAATAACGCCCCCGCCCGGATATGTCGAGAGGCCAGTTGATTGGTGGGCTGGTATGTTCAACCCCGGAGGTAAGAAACAAAAAACACATCGCCCAGCCCAGCCAAGTTTCGCACAGACAAATTGTTACACTCCACCCCAAAAAAATGTCGCACACGGGAGCCAATTGCAAAACTATTCGGAAATGTAGCACAGTCGCCCTCGGCTTTGTTGAACTTGCTATATTTCCAGTGTTCTTTACACAACCTTCCCAGCCGAGGGCGGCTGGGCTACATTTTTGCAATTGGCTCACGGTTACAAATTTTCTTTGGGGGTAAATTTAGATGCGATTGCTCTGCGTGTCCAGCCTTATGAAGTTTCCATAAACGTCCCCGGCACCTTGACAATGTTGCTGTAAATAGTACAATTGTACTTATGAAGATCGTGGCAGACACCAACACATTTCTGGCAGTGGCTCTCAGCGAGCCAGAAAGGGCCTGGCTAATCGAGATTACAGACGGACACGATTTGGCGGCGCCGGCTGTGTTGCCTTACGAAATTGGCAATGCCCTTTCATCTCTTGTAAGGCGAAAGGTTGTTACATTGAAACAATTGCCTATCGCATGGGACGCCGCCGCAACCATACCCGTTGAACTTATGCCAGTTGATACGCGAGCGGCATTGCTTCTGGCTGGCCACTTCGGAATATATGCGTACGATGCATATTTTTTGCAGTGTGCTATTGAAACCAGAGCTCCCATGCTTACACTTGACCGGGGCATGAAACGTGTCGCAAAAGAGCTTGGCCTTACATTATTGGAGCAATCATGAAAGTTTACACATACTCTCAAGCCAGGCAGAACCTGTCCGAAGTGCTCAACCGTGCGAAAATCGAACCCGTCCTCATTCGAAGGCGAGGCGGGGATACATTTACCATCGTTCCGCAGAAAAAGCAGGCGTCTCCTTTTGACGTTCCGGGGATAAAGACGAAAGCCTCCACAGCTGACATCCTGGCATCCGTGAAGGAAAGCCGAAGCAAAACATCCCCGCAAAGACGATCTCGCTAGCTTAATGACCAGAAAGAAACGCAAGAAAACGCCCGCTCCGCAGAGCCAATTGCAAAACTATTCGGAAATGTAGCACAGTTGCCCTCGGCTTTGTTGAACTTGCTATATTCCCAGTGTTTTTTACACGACCTTCCCAGCCGAGAGCGGCTGGGCTACAGCTTTGCAATTGGCTCTGTATTATATTGAAACTGCTGTTGGGATTGGCAGGTGGACGGTAACTGTCGTGCCCTGGTGGTGGGTGCTGCGGATTTCGATATCGCCGCCATGCTCTCGGATAACGGTTGCAGCGTAGGCCAGGCCTATGCCTTTTCCGCCGATGTTTATCTCTTGTCCCAGTCGGCTTCGGAACTCTTTGGAGCAGTTGGCGAACTGCAGAAACTCCGCTCGGCGTGGGCTGTATCCCCAGAGCAAAACGTAAGGCCTGTGTTCCCGCGGTATGCCGGTGCCCTCGTCGCGAAGGACCATTTTCAGCGCGGGCTTTTGCCTCAGCCAACCTCGCCGGGCGGTCTCCACCAACGAGACGACCACCGCGGGGGCCGGGTCCGGTACATCGTGGCGGTGGAGCGGTTGGACGCTCCACTTGCCCGGGCCAGCTGCGTACATCCGCGACGTCGCTGCCAGTGCGTTGTTGAATAGCTCGCGGATAGACCACTGCAGCCTGCGGAGGTCGGTGCAGATCGGCGGAACGTAGTCCAGCTGGAGGTCGACGTATTTTCGCGTAGCGCTCGGCTTGCGGCTGGCGTCGTCGGAGTATTGCACCTTGGACATCAGCCTGAAGTCTTCGGCAGGCCTCCAGAACCGGTACGGCGTGAAGGGCTTGCCCGTCTTCCGGGCTTTGTCTCGCCGGGCCTGGATGCGGATGGGGTCTGCTTCGATCATATACTCCAGCACGATGTCGCTCATGAGTTTATTGCAGTAGGTTTTGGGGTCGATGAACCCCGCGGGTTGGCTGGAGTGATTTTTTCGCCAGGTGCGGCAGGTGTCGTATATCAGCTCGAGCCTGCGAATGTTTCGCGTGTTGATAGCGTACATGCAGCCTAGGTGTTGCTGCACCTGCGGGTCTGTTATCACCGGGCCTATCGGCGGGAGCATGGGCACGAGCGTCTCGAAACTGCCGAACTGCGCGACGAGCTTTCGCAGCAGCTGAAAGTATTTGGCGCGCGATTCTATTATGCCAAGCCAGCCGGACTGGTCCAGCGAGTCGAAAAATTCCCGCAACTGGGCTCCGACCAGACGGAGCTTGTCCAACGGCGAAGCTGAACCCGGGCCAGCTGCGGCATGATTGCGATTATGGGCCGAAGGAGGCGCGGAAAAAATACCGCCAGCCAGCTCGTCCAGCTCCTCGACACAGGATATGTACTCGCCAACGCTCGCCCGCAGCACAGGCCCGGCAGCCTGGAAATATCGCCAGACAACCTCCCGGGCCTGGCCCGCGGCCCGGCCTGCTTCGAGCCAACGCGACACTCGCGCGAAATCCTCGAGCGACTCCAACCGCCACATCCGAGATTCACCAAACCACGCCATCGTAACTTATAGTTCCTGTATTCCAGCCCTCTATAGTCAACCCTGCAGTCCAGGACAATTCAAGATCGAATTTTGAATTGTCCTAACCGCCCGGCTATCAAGTTCGCCCTGAAATACCAATCCGCATTTTTTTAGCTCCGTAGGAGCGGTATCTTTGTAGAAAAAAAGATAGCCACGAACCAGGCTCCGTAGGAGCGACATCTTAAATAGTTCCCAAGGCCAACACAAAGATGCCGCTCCTACGGGGCTGAACATCATACAATCGCGTTACTACAAAGATATCGCTCCTATGGAGCTGAATATCTATCGTGCTATAAGATAGCTGTGTTTTTTTAATGTAGTATGCCTGAAGCCCATACCATCCCTCCTGTCATGGTTAGTATTATACCCAAGAATACTCCGATCAATACGGAAAACCATAAATTCATTTTTGTTCGCAGAAAATGAATTAGTATTGCCCCCAATAGTGGGCCCGCTACCTGCAGGCCTATTCCTGTATATGCCGTCGTCCGGTGTACAACAAATCCCCGACGCTCATAAAGTATGATACGGAAATCACTCAGTAGCACGAAAGTGAATGCCCATAGGAGCCAGAGTATACAAATCGTCTATATGATTATTTCTGGAAACTTGAGTTTTTTGTTTAGCAAACTGTTAGCCATGTCAAATCTCACAAACGTATCTCAAAATTTACCTCGCCCGGGGATGTCCAAAATTCACCAAACCATGCCACCGTAACTTATAGTTCCTGTTTATTGGTCGACCATAGTACTACAGCGCGAAGTAAGCTCAAGTTATTGGGGTGTTTGTTTCGATAACTC
>JAOZNE010000341.1:0-1831 GCA_029933955.1 Phycisphaerae bacterium | reverse complement strand
CGACAGACCCACTTTGTGACCCATTATTTCAGGATTTCCAATTAATGGTCGCCAATTCCAACTGGGCCAAACTGCCAGATACAATCAAGTCTGGTATATTCGCGATTCTCGGCGGGAGCATAGATTCACAGAGGCTTGGCATGAGCTTGTTCTCGAAATGGCTGTGGCAATCCATTGGAATGTTTTGAAAAATCTGAAATCTGAAATTTTATAGCAGAATCCTCTTGCAATCTGGGAATAGATTCCCACAATGCAGAGCATGATATCACGCATCTACAAACAACAGATTCGAGACAAACTTAGCAAATTCCCAGCCGTTGCCATTCTGGGATCCAGGCAGTGTGGTAAAACCACGCTCGCACAACAGTTCAATGGTGTATATTTCGATATGGAGACCCAGGGCAGTGAGGCCCGACTTGACGCGGAATGGGAGACACTTGCGGCGGGGAACAAGCTCATCGTCATTGACGAGGCCCATCAGGCTCCCAAGGTGTTTTCTCGTCTGCGGGGAACCATCGACGCCGACCGCAAACGCAACGGACGATTCCTGTTGCTGGGATCCGTTTCGCCAGCCCTTATGCAGAATGTATCCGAATCGCTTGCCGGGCGGATGGGACTGGTCCACATGACACCCTTTATCATGCCAGAACTCAAAGCTGGTCAGTTGGATGATCTGTGGTTGTGCGGCGGATACCCTGACGGCGGCATCTTGGAATCACGCATGTTCCCCCAGTGGCAGCGGAGCTACCTTGAGATGTTAACTACACGAGACCTACCCACATGGGGTCTGTCCGCCAAACCCCGACAGACCATGCGGCTGCTGGCAATGCTCGCCGCCATCCATGGCCAATCACTCAACGCCTCCCAACTTGGAGCTTCTTTGAGCTTGGACCACAAGACGGTCTTACGCCACTGTGATTTCCTGGAAGGAGCATTTCTCATCCGGCGGCTTGGCCCATACTTCACCAACATAAAAAAACGGCTGGTCAAGACCCCACGCGTTTACTGGCGAGACAGCGGCCTACTCCATTCGCTGATGAATGTGGGCGACCTCGAACACCTTTACCGTCAGCCTTGGCTAGGCCATAGCTGGGAAGGTTTCATCATCGAGCAGACCTTGGCTACCATCGCAGCCATCGGCAAATGCGTCCAGCCATTTTTCTTCCGTACATCCGATGGCCTGGAACTGGACCTTGTCCTCGACTGGGGCACCGAGCGTTGGGCGATCGAAATCAAGCTTACCAGTAACCCTTCGCCAGACATGATCGACCGCCTGCACAAAGCTGCCGACATGATCGACGCTGACAAACGCATCCTCGTCTGCCGCATCGCTCGAAAAATCGAGAATGAAAATTTGCTAGTCATAAACCCCACGGGATGGATCAAGGAAATCTGTTTTCTCAAGTAGAAGGATGTAGGCATAGTAAAAACAGCGGTAAAACGCAAAATGAAAAGAAAACCATCGAAGGGCCGGAAGATAAAAAAGATTTCGCGTCTGCGAAAGCCCGAAGACATGTCATTGGTCCGTTCACGGAAGAACCAAACGAGCGACCCGACTGACCCACTTTGCTTTTTTCGAGGCTTTTTGGGGAAGAATTGAAAAAGGCCAAGTTTCTAACTCGACCATTTTCAATGGGTTACAAAAAGCGGGCGATGAGATTCGAACTCACGACGTCCAGCTTGGGAAGCTGACATTCTACCACTGAATTACGCCCGCAACCGTTTTCACAATACGCCAAGGTTGTCAGATCCAATCCGGCGCCAGGCCAGGCTGTGAAAACCGGACTGGTATTCTAGCTCTGCGACAAATGGATTTCCAGCACAAACTTCT
>JAOZNE010000097.1:0-7233 GCA_029933955.1 Phycisphaerae bacterium | reverse complement strand
ATAACTCCTGTCGGTTTCGGTTGAGTTAAATCTGTGCGATGAGTCTACCGGGAAAAGATTTTTAATTCAAGCGTAAGAGGCTGGCTGGCAAGCAGCTTTGGCGGGGTCTGTTCGTGAAGCAATCCGAAATCCGCAATCCGAAATAAATCTTACGCCAGCTGCGTTTGTCGCCTCAGCACAATGCCCAGCCTGCGGACGACCTCGTGCATGGTTTTCGGGCGATGGTTTGGCTCGACCCGCACGCAATCCATAACGAGATTGCTCAAGATGAGCGGGATGTCGCTGTTGTGTTTATGTGGCGGGGTAATCGCGGAGCTGTTGTTGGGCAGTTCGAGCGAATTGGCTTTGGGCAGCAGCGTGGGGATGCACTTGCCCGTCAACGCCCAGTAGAAAGACGCGCCGAAGTTGAACACGTCCGTCCGCACATCAAGCGGCCCGCGCTTGACTTGTTCGGGGGCTATAAAGTCCGGCGTGCCCTGGATGCGTTCCTTGACGGTACCGATTCGGCAGGTCTGCCCCAGGTCGATAATTTTCACGTTACCTTCGGGCGTAACGACGATATTGTTTGGCTTCATGTCCGCGTGGACGAACCCCGCGCGGTTAATCGTCTCTATGGCCTGGGCTACCTGCGCGAAAACACCGCAGGCTTCCAGCATAGCCCGGGGGGGCGAATCCTGCACGCTCTTGCCGGGGCAGTATTCCATCAGCAGGTGCGTTTCCCGAATGGCAAGGAGCTTGCGCACTCGGCGGAGGTCGTAGACTTTTCTGACGTTGGGATGATCGATATGCCGCCCGCATTCATATTCGTTGGCGACCTGCTGCATAAATCGGCTGTCGTCATTGCCCTGCTTCAAGACGCGTTTCAACGCGAAAGATTGGCCCGTCGCCTCTTGACGGACTTCCCATATCGTGCTGCGGGCCCCCGTGCCGAGGACGCGAACCACCCGGTACCCGGACACCCGAAATGTTCGGTTTGTGTTGCCGCCTGACGCCATTTTGTCTGCACCATAGGAATAAAATATAGTATAAGGCCAACTGAAATATATACCTGTACAGTACCATACGATCGGCGGATTGTGAAGCGGGGTTTAAGAAAATTTATGAACGAGCGGGCCAATTGCAAAAAACCATAGCCTAATCGCCCTCGGCCGGGGAGTCCGTCGGCTTGAAGGTCGAGTCGGCTTTCAGCCAGGTTTCGCTGGCTTGGGCGATGGTGGCTTGAAGAAGTTTTAATTTTTTTACTTGACAATTTGTTAATTTGTGGTAATTATAATTAAAAAGCAACACAAGTTATCACAAATTAAGGTTTTTTTTGAGCGAATGAAGGCTATCCAGCGACAATCTGTTATCGGCGAAATTCTCCAGAGCCACAAGGAGGTCGCCATTTCTGAACTGGCTGAGCGGTTCAGCGTCAGCGAGATGACGATCCGCCGCGACCTGGACCACCTTGCTGAGACAGGCTTGGTTCGCCGGACGCATGGCGGAGCTGTGCCTGCAGAGCGGATGGTTTTCGAGTTCGACTTCGTCGCGCGTCGCCAAGCCAATCTCGCAGCCAAGCGGGCTATCGCCAGCGAGGCGGTCAAACTCATTCGCCCCGGGCTACGTCTGATTCTCGACACTGGCACGACGACGCTGGAGCTTGCTCATCTGCTGAGAAATTTTGACGACATCACCGTCATCACACCCTCCCTGGCTGTGGCGTCGGAGCTGCAATTTTCCGAGGGCGTCCAGACGGTTTTGCTCGGCGGAGTGATCCGCAAGGGCAGTCCGGACCTGGCTGGCATGGCGACCGAGGCTGTGCTCGATATGTTCGCCGCTGACATCGCCTTCCAGGGCGCCGACGGCATCGGCCCAGACGGTGTACTTTACACAGCTGACATGAGCATCGCCAAAGTCGACCAGAAAATCCGCACCCGTGCCCAGCGGACATATATATTGGCTGACAGTTCGAAAATCGGCAAGACAGCCCTGGCTCGGCATGGGTTTATTCAGCAGGTGGACGCACTGATAACCGACGATGGCATAAAAGACGAAGACAGACGCCGATTCGAAAAACTCGGCGCCGAGATGATAGTAGTTTCAACAGAAAACAGAACCACGAATGGACACTAATAGACACTAATGTTTGGTCTGTTACATGGTTGCATCCATTTGTATTTCACGGCTTGTTTTTTAACAAATAATTCGTGTTTATTAGTGTTTATTCGTGGTTCTTATAATCGTAAACTATAACCGCAAATGAAACTTTTACAGGAGTTACAAAAATGACGAAATTCGCATCAGGCAAAAACTATTGGGCGCACGTCGATTTGAACGAGGTGCCAAACGTAAAAACCGACACGCTCCCCGGGCCTAAGTCCAAAGCGATGCACGACCGCTGCACGAAGTATTTCAAAGGCCTTTCCGGGCAGGTGAAACTTTTCCCCGTCGCGTTTGAGTCCGGCAAGGGTTGCGAATTGGTCGATGTCGACGGAAATCGCTATATCGACTTTTCGTCTGGCATTTATGTTACAACGCTGGGCCATTGTCATCCCAAGGTAACCGAGGCTGTGCAAAAAATGGCGGGACAACTGATGAATTGTCATGACTTCACGACGGAGATAAAAACTCGTCTCGTCGAGAAGCTCGCCGATATTCTGCCTGGTGACCTGAACGGTTTTCAGTTCTACGATTCCGGCACGACCGCCGTTGAAGCGGGCCAGCGGGTACTTAGAGCGGCTACCGGTAACTATGAAATGATTTCCTGTTTCTATGATTATCATGGTAAAACTTATGGCGGCGTTTCGCTGGGTCATATCCGGGCTGAAGCCTATGGCCCGACGAGGGCGCCGGGTATGCACATGGTACCCCGGCCTGATAAGTACAGGCCGATGTGGGCCAAGCCCGACGGGTCGATCGATACTGATAAATATATCGATTTTTACGACGAATATATTTCCAAGGGCACGGTGAATAAGGTGGCTGGTTTCGTTCTTGAGCCAATCCAGGGTTGGGGTGGTTCGGTCATGCCGCCTGAGGACTTCTTCCCGAAGCTCCGCAAATACTGCGACGAAAAGGGTCTGCTCCTGATGGCTGACGAAGTTCTCACCAGCACAGCCCGGACAGGCAAATGGCTTTGCATGGAACACTGGGATGTCGTGCCGGATGTCGTTACGATGGGCAAAGGTTTCGGCAACGGGTTTCCGGTTACGTGCGTCGCGGTTCGCGAGAAATACAAGGAAAGTTTCGAGTCCATCTCGGCCTCCAGCAGCTACGGCGGCAACCCCATGGCCTGTGCCGCAGCCCTGGCTAGCATCGAAGCTATCGAAGAAGAAAACCTGCTCGAGCGATCCACGCATCTCGGCGAGATTGCCCTGGAGCGAATGGAGCAAATGAAGGCTGAGCATCCCATCGTCGGCGACGTCCGGGCTAAGGGTTGCCTGATGGGCATCGAGCTGGTCAAAGACAAAGCCACCAAGGAACCGTTCGATGAAGCGGGCAAGCGAGTCTACCAAAAAGCGTTCGCCAAGGGTTTGGCTTGGATACCGGCAGGCCACATTTTGCGAATGTCTCCGCCCGTTGTTATGGAAGACGATGTACTGCTCAAGGGTCTGGACATGATCGACGAAGCCATCGGCGAAACAGAGAAAGAGCTGCTCTAAACTTACAAGGGAACAGACATGAAGACAATTAAGTTTGGAATTATTGGTGGCGGGCTGATGGGGCGTGAGTTTGCAAGTGCTGCAGCTCGGTGGTGTCACTTGCCGAAGATGGAAGTCCGCCCGGAGATCGTCGCGGTGTGCGACACGAACGAAGGGCTGTTTAGCTGGTACACCGACAACTTCGCGTCGGTAAAACAGACGACGGGCGACTACAAAGAGCTGTTGGCCAATGACGATATCGAGGCTGTTTATTGTGCCGTGCCGCACAATCTGCACCAGCAGATTTACTGCGATATCATCTCCGCCGGCAAGAGCCTGATGGGCGAAAAGCCGTTCGGTATCGACAAGCCCGCCAACGACGCGATCCTCGAATGTATCAAAAAACACCCGGAGGTTTTCGTTCGTTGCTGTAGTCAAATGCCGTTTTACCCAGCTGTGCAAAAAATCGGCCAACTCATCGAGTCTGGCGAAATCGGGCAGATTGTCGAGGTCGAAACCGGGTTCCTGCATTCCAGCGACATGAATGTCGACAAGGCTATTAACTGGAAGCGGATGATCGATGTCAACGGCGAGTATGGCGTGCTGGGCGACCTGGGCATGCACGCCTGCCATGTGCCTTTCCGGGCTGGATGGGTGCCGAAAAATGTCCGAGCCATTCTGAGCAATATCGTACGAGAGCGGCCTGACGGCAAGGGCCAAAAGGTGCCCTGCAAAACATGGGACAACGGCACGCTGCTGTGCGAGATGGAAAACCCGCAAACCGGCGAGCAGTTCCCCTGGACTTTCAAAAGTTTCCGGATCGCGCCGGGCGAAAAAAATACGTGGTACGTTAAAATCCTCGGCATGAAAACTTCCGTCCGCTGGTCGACGAAGAACCCCAAGTTGCTGGAAATAATGACATACGATGGCGGCGAGCAAACGTGGGGCCAGGTCGATATGGGCGTGGACACCGCCTTCGACAGCATCACCGGCGGGATTTTCGAGACGGGCTTTTCCGACGCGGTTCAGCAAATGTGGGCTGGCTTTTTATATGAGTTGGCCCAGGGCAAGCCGCTCTCGAAATTCGCGGGCTGCGTAACCCCGGAAGAAGCGGCCCTCTCGCACCGCCTGTTCACCGCCGCGTTGGAGTCCAACCGCGACGGCACGACAGCATCTTTGTAAGGGAGGTTTGTGTTATTCTGAAGTTCGATGTTCCCGGCGGTCGTCTTGCAGACGGCTGGCATTTTTTATGAGTTGTCAGTAATCAGCCAGCGGTTGTCTGTGAAAGAAAAAATGCCCTCGCCATGTACTGGGCCTGTATAAATGACGGGCGTTTGTGTAGGCTATGCCGCCAGACAACGGAATGGACGCATTTGTTTGGAGATACGCGATGGATGATATGTGTGCCAAATGCAAGGCTTTGTGCTGCAAATATTTTTGCTTCGAAATCGACTCGCCGGACGAATATGACGACTTCGAGGATATCCGATGGTACCTCTGCCATGAGGGCGTCAGCGTTCATGTCGACGAGGACGAGGACTGGTATATCCAGATCGAAAATCCCTGCAACAAACTCGACGAGAACGACCGTTGCACAATCTACGAAGACAGGCCTCTGATCTGCCGACAGTACAGCGGCGATAACTGCGAGCTGACCGGCTCGGACTACGGATATATCCACGAGTTTACCACCCCCGAACAGCTCGACGAATACGCCCACAAAACGCTCGGCGAAAAAGATTACGAACGAGATATGATAAAGCTCCGAGCCAAGGCAGCCAAGGTGTCTCGAAAAGAAATGAAGGCCCATCTTCTAAAAGCGAAACTCCTGCCGAGAATAGGCGTGTTAGACAAGTAGGGAATAGGCAATAGGGAAATGACGAATGCCGAAATCCGAATTTAGAATCAATGACGAATTCTGAATGACGAAATTCCCGTTTAGCTTCTTCTCACCAGGCCTATTACTACGCCTTGGATGTTGACGTTTTGGACGTAGATGGGGTCGTAGTTGGCGTTGGCTGGTTGCAGGCGGATGCGATTGGCTTCGCGGTAAAGTCTTTTGAGCGTGGCTTCGCCGGTTTCCAGCAGGGCTACGACGATCTCGCCGTCACGGGCGGTGTTGCGATTCTGGCAGATGACGTAGTCCCCGTCGCAAATGTGGTCGTCGATCATGCTGTCGCCAGAGACGCTCAGGACGAAGGTATTACCGTCGGCGGGATATAGACTTTGCAGGTCGAGCGACTCGGGGTTTTCGATAGCTTCGATAGGCGAACCAGCTGCGATGCGACCCACCAGCGGCAGGGCGGCAGGGGCCTGGGCCTCGTCGGGAAAGACGAAGCTATCCGAGACTTGCAAAGAGCGAGCGCTGTGCTTGGCTCCCCGCAGCAGTAAGCCGTTTTTTTCCAGGACGCCGATGTGTTCGAACACGGTTACCTTTGTTAGGCTCAAGTGGTCGCCGATCTCCTGCATCGTCGGGGAATAGCCATTGGTTTTGCGAAAATCCCGAATATACCGGAGGATTTCCATTTTTCTCGGCGTCATTGGTGTCGACATATTTATTCTCCTGCTCGTTCGTTGTCGCCTCGGCCTGGGCAGATTCGGTGCTAACCGCATAGTCTCCGCCCGCAGCTACTCTGCCTGGCGTCTCGGTCTTGCTGGCAGGCATGGCTACCTGGGCCAAGTCAGCGGAACCAGCTTGCAATACCTGCCGCTCGCGTCGCCGGGCCAACACTGCCATTCTTGCCAGGGTCTTGTCCGCCAAGGCTACCTGCGAGGCTACCAACTTGGCGTCGGCAGCCTGGCTGTTCGTATGTTTGACCACTCGCAATACATCCAGCACCGAGCCAAGCACGACTTTAAGTTGCGAAGCCTTCCTGGCCTCACAGCCGGGGGCGACTGTGCTATGTTCAAGCTGCGAAGCCTTGCTCTGCCATTGAATCCCGGTTGGGCCTATACTCACCAGCGGCGGCTCCAGGCCCAGGTCCTCAGCAAGCCTGGCCAGGCCCGCGGGATTCGCAGCTATCTTTTGTTCCAGCAGTTCCAATTCCGATTCCGGCAAAAACTTGGCCCCGGCTGGGTACGCTTTGCGATACTCGCCGCCCGGTCCGAATTGACACAATGGTTTAGCCATGACTTGGTTGCCTTTCCGCGTCGTTGCCTGCTTCTATCCTGTTTATCTCGGGCGGCAGTTGCTGGAGCATTACATCTCGCCCAGCAAGCCAACCCACACGATACAACGCTTCCGATAACCCAGTGTCGTTCAGTGGCAGCTTTGCCTTGAAGTAATTTTCGGTTTCTGTTCGCATTGTATAACCTAACATCGTACGAACCGCAAGCGAAACATTAATTTTTTTCGGATTTTTTCGGATTTTTTGGATTTTTTCGCAAAAAAATTTCGGTTTCTGTCTGGCCCAGGCGTCAGATATTTATTTTTCTGACTCCAGCCGCAAAATATAGGGTTTTCGGACAGCTCTACCACTACCGGTAGTCAATATCGGCCAGCCAATCGTTTCAGCTGTAGCGAAAAAAAGATTTTTTTTGACAGGATAAGAGCCTGTCGCACAATTCGGGCCTGACAAAATTTGACAGGTGAATAATACGCGTTTGGTGGGTA
>JAOZNE010000096.1:0-7255 GCA_029933955.1 Phycisphaerae bacterium | reverse complement strand
AAAATGCGGGTTGACATTCTGACGACCCAGCCGCAGCCCTGTATGTTTATTGGTTGAAATGTGACTAACAACCGAATTTCTGCCGTCTATGGGATGGCTGTGAAAAAGGTTAGCGTTTTTTTAACTCAAAATACATTCGTGCTATTTGTGTTCTGCCGTTTTTTTCTATTGCCTATTTCAAAAGTTTCAGTTCTATCAGTGCTTGTTTCGCCGCTGCCTGCTCGGCTTCTTTTTTGCTTTTGCCCCATGCGCCGGGGAAGTTTCGTCCGCCTATTTGCACGTTAACTTCGAAGCATTTGCTATGGTCAGGCCCTTGCTCGTCGAGCACCAGATACTCAGGTACGTCGCTCGACCGCCGCTGCGTGTGCTGCTGCAGGAGCGACTTGTAATTCTCCTGATGCCCGGTTGCCAAGGCCTCCTCGATGAAAGGCTGCATGTGTCGCAGAATGAACCCCTCAGCAGGGGCGAACCCGCCGTCGATATACATCGCTCCGACGATGGCTTCGAACAGCCCGGCGCAGATGGACTCGGGAATTCGATCCGGGTCAGCCATGTCGCCGTTGAGCAGCATGAGCGTCTCCATGCCCAGGTTTCGCACGACTGCCGCACAGGTTTTCCGCGAGACGACCGTCGATTTTATCTTGGTCATTTCGCCCTCGGGCATTTCCTCGGGGCGGTCGTAGAGGGCTGCGCAGATAGTCATCCCCAGCACAGCGTCGCCGAGAAACTCCAGCCTTTCGTAGCTCTGGGCTCGGCTGGGCGCGACGGAAGAATGCGTCAGGGCGCGTTGCAAAAGTGCAATGTCATCGAATCGATAGTCTATAATATCCTGGCAGGTCTCGGCGGCGGTATCTTTGTCCATATCGCATGCTCCATCGCCAAGCCGGTGTCGAGAACCGTCTCGAACGACGTTGTTCAGAGGCGCTTTTCGTCCACGGCCTGGCCAAAAAACCATGTTCACGAAACCCCATTATAAAAACAAAACCCGCGAAAGATAGCAGTTATCTCAAAAAAACATTCGCAAGAGACGCTGTCGAGGCATTATCATGTGGGCATGACCGCTGATGAAAAACTAAACGCAGCCGACATCGATGCCCTGGAGATAATCAAGTATCCCGACCCCAGGCTGGGGGAAATTTCCACGCCTGTCGACGACGTCCAGGCCAACAGCGACAGGCTGCGGGCACTTATCGAAAAGATGGCTGAGCTTATGTTCGACTTCAACGGCGTGGGCCTGGCTGCAGCCCAGGTGGGCCTTACGGTTCGCCTGTTCCTGGCCTGTCCGACCTTCGAGCCTGACGACCTGCACGTCTATATCAATCCGAGAATCGTGGACTATCAGGGAGCGGAAGTCCGCGAGGAAGGCTGTCTGAGCTTCCCTGGCATCTTCGCGAAAATCAAACGCCCCGCCAAGGTAACCATCCAGGCAACCGGGCTGGATGGCAAGGAGTTCACCACGGTTTGCGACGGGCTGCACGGACGAATCTGCCTGCACGAAATCGACCACCTCGAAGGCAGGCTGCTCGTGGACAGAATGAGCTCCCTCGCAAAACTAGCCAACCGAAAAGCACTCCAGGAATTGGAGAGTAGGCAATAGGCAACAGGCAAGCCTGTGGACTCTTGGCGCGGATAGTTGGACAGAGAAAAGAAGACGAATTGTAAATGAATTTCCGTGTTAAATCTCGATACCTTCGGCTTGTCATGGCGGGGGTGGTTCTTCTTACTCCACCTGCTGTCCTGGCTGACGAAGGAGCAGGCCTGGCTGGCGGGCGGAAAAAGTTTGACCAGCAGTTTGGCCGGGAATTGAAGGCTGTTCAGCGGTCGGAGGATATTGGTGACGACCTGGCCTTGTCCAAAACGCTGCTGATTGCTGCCCGGATGAATCGCGACGACCCTGCCTTTCTGGCGGTGATTTGTCGCCAGGCTTATGAGTTGGCTGCCCGGTCGCCCGAGGGTTATTCAACCGCCATCGACGCGATGGAACTCCAGGCTAGTAGCGTTGCGTCGGACGACCAGGCGGGGAAACTCGCGTGTCTGGAAAAAATTCTGCTGCTCCGGCTGAAGGTGTACACCGCTGCGACGGGCAGGGAGAAAATCGACGCCGGCGAGCAGGCAATCCAAACGCTGATGGCCCTGGCTGACTGCAGCGCGCTGGTGGGCGATTCGTACGCAGCTGACCTTTATCTCCGCCGGGCTACCTCGATGGCGGAGTCCATCCGCTCGGACGTCGCCCAGCTGGTAAAGGAGCAGTTCGACTCGCTCAAGAGTCGCCTGGCTCTGGGCAGCGAGCTTCAGCAGGCCCGCCAGGCCATCCAGGCTGACCCGACGGACACCTCGGCCCGGGCGAAACTTATCAATTTATATCTGATGGGGCTGGACGACAGGGCCTCGGCGGCGAAGTTTCTCTCGCCAGGCCTGGATGAGACCTGGCGGTCATATGTGCCGATGACTCTGCGAAGCGGGGCGGCCTGGCCCACTGAGGTTTTGGGCGAGCTGGCGAGTTGGTATTACGGGCTTGTGAAAAATTCGCCGATGGCTCCATGTCCCCAGGCCCTTCGGCGGGCGGAGAGCTATTTGGTAAACTTTATCGCCTCAGCTGGCGAAAAGGCCAAACGCAATCCCGCCCAGGCCAAGGCTCAAACCCGGGCTCAAATCCAGTTGCGGGATATCCGCGCCAGACTGGCCAAGTTGCATGGGCCTGATGTCGAGACTCTCTGGTCGCTGAACTCCGCGGCTTTGAATATCTCAGCTGACGGGCGGATCGCCCAGGCCTTGGTTAGGGCGCAAAAATATCTGTTGAACATGCAGCGGGCGGATGGCTCTTGGCCCGAGTATGACTGGTTCGAAACCGGAGCCAGGCCAAATTGGCCCACCGCGCTGATAACATTCGCCTTGATAAAAAGTGGCCTACCGATTGACGACGACCGCCTGACCCTCGCCCTCGAGCTGATGGCCAGTCGCAAAACGGATGATACTTTGACGTTGGCGTTTCGCTGTTTCGTTTGGAGTGCCTGCTATAGGCCTTTGCGGGGCAAGTTCAGCAGGCAGCTCCGGGCTGACGCGGTGCAACTGTTCCGCTCTTCGGCTGACGGCAGTTTCCAGGCCCAGGCTGACCCTGCAAAACCCGGGCGTAACGGCGACCCGCTGGTTACAATGTATGCTACCGTCGCCCTGGGGCGGGCAGACCAGGCTGGGGTGAAAGTTCCAAACGCGTTTTGGATACGGTCGTTGGCCTGGTGGCGAAAGGGTCAGAACTCCGACGGCGGGTGGGGCTATGAGCCTGGCGACAAATCGCGACACGTCCCCACCGTGGCAGGGGCGGTCTGCATGTTGACCAGCCTGGCGGAGCTTGGACGAACCAGGCCTGTCGCTCTGGAAAACCAGGCCCTCGCCTCGGCAGTGGAGTGGATAGACGAACACTTCGACAACCAAAAAAATCGCGACCCGCTGCACTACCTCTATGGCCTGGCCTTGCTGGGCACAGCCAGGGGAACCACGATATTTCGCGACGTGGACTGGTTCAAGTGGGCCAGCGACGACCTGCTAAAACGACAGGGCGACGCAGGACAATGGAACCCCCACAACAGGCCAGCCCACACTTCCACCGCACTGGGCCTACTGCTACTAAGCCTTCCCCAGGCTGACTGACAACTGATTACTGACAACTTTATTTTTTTGACAGGGCGTTGTCCAGGGCGAGGACGACCCGGTCGACCTGGCCTTGCGTGAGGTTTGCGAAGAACGGCAGGGCTATCGTCCGCTCGGCGACGCGCTCGGTTATGGGGAAATCACCATGTTTCGTTCCGAGAGTTTCGCTGACGTAGGGCTGCGTGTGAATTGGCACGAAGTAATTATTGCAGCCTATATTCTCCGCCCGCAGATGGCCCAGCACAGCGTCGCGGTCTGCCTGGGTGAACTCCCCATCCAGGCGGATTACATAGACGAAAAAACTGGCTTGGTCTCGTTGCGTCATCGGCGGCAGGTGGATCAGGCCACGCTCGGCAAGGGGTGCCAGGGCCTGGTCGTACATTTTCGCAGCGTTGCGTCGCTTGTCGAGAATTTCATCCAGCCGGCTAACCTGCACCTGGCCTATCGCAGCGGTCACTTCGCTCATGCGATAATTGTAGCCCAGTCTGGCGTGGCTAAGCCAGGCTTCGGTCGCCCGGCCCTGGTTCCGCAACGAGACGCACATATCGCGAATCTCCTCGCTGTCGGTTACGATCATGCCGCCCTCGCCGGTGGTAATTTGCTTGTTCGGATAAAAGGCAAACACGCCGCAGTCGCCGAAGCTGCCCGCTGGTCGATTGCCCAAAACTCCGCCGAGTGCTTCGCAGCAATCTTCGATTAAAAACAGGCCATGCTTTTTGGCGATTCGTTCGTACTCGTCGAAGTGGGCTGTGTTGCCGAAGACTTCGACCGGCAAAATAGCCTTTGTTTTCGGCGTAATCGCAGCCTCGATAGCAGCGGGGTCCATATTGTAGCTTGCCGGGTCAATGTCCACGAACACGGGCTTGGCTCGCTCGAAAAGCAGGCAGTTCGTCGTGGAGACGAACGAAAATGGCGTGGTGATAACCTCGTCGCCCTCGCTGAGATTCAGAGCTTTTACGCACAGGTGCAGCCCGCTGGTACCGCTGTTGACCGCGACGCCAAACTTCCGACCAGCCCGGCTGGCCAGACCAGCCTCGAACGCTTCAACCCTCGGCCCGAGGCTAAGCCTATCGCTACGCATAACATCCACAACAGCCTGGATCTCAGCCTCGGTAATATCTTGACTCGAAAGTGATATCGGTTCATTTTTCATTTAGTTACCAATAGTCTATAGGATGTCTTTTTGGATATTACTAAAAGTATTTCTAATTTCATCTACAAGCGTTTGCATTCGATCTGGTCTCAATTCCAGGACATAAGCATTTCGATACAAATGTCGAAATGTCAGGTATGGTATCAACATCTCCATAGTTTTCTCTGAAATAAATCCATACTGGACTGCCTGTTGAATTAACTCTCGATGCCATTGAAAATCTTCGGGAATAGTTTTGTCATGTGCGAGAAATGTTTGCTTCAGTATATTTTCAATGCCATTATAAAAACTCTGCAATATCCACCGACACCGGATAATTCCAGCTCATTCAATTCCGACAAGAGGCGGTTTGGCAACTTTGATATAGCTTGGGCTATTTGCTCAAGTTCGGCTTCGATTTTTTTCTGATAATCAGCCATGGAGTACGACACCTTCTTCCAGGATGATATCGACAAATTTGCACGGCACGGAGAGGTCGACAATATCGACAGGCTTGGTCAAAGCCATCATAAGCTCTCCGCAGTATCGGTAATAGTCTTCCGGTGCAACTCCTTCAACTGCAAGGTCGATATCGTGGCCTTCCTGTTGCGGATCCAGAGAAGAACCAAACAGGACAAACTTTTTTGACACGGTATTTGTCGGAAAGCTGTTTGACTATTTCAATGTCATTTTGCGATACCATTATACCTGTTCCTACGGCCTGCTGTCATTACACACACACGGCGGGACATTGGCCCCGCCGCGTGTGTGTGGTTATGGTTTTGTTGCCGCGAACCGGCTACTTCCTGGCCTTCTTCTTCGCGGTTTTTTTAGCTTTTCTCGCGGGCTTGCAACAGCAGGCGGTCAGGACGCCCTTTGGCCCTTTGATAGCGGCATGGGCCGCTGCCAGTCTGGCGATCGGCACGCGATACGGGCTGCACGAAACGTAATCCAGGCCTACCATGTGGCAGAACTCGACGCTGCTAGGCTCGCCGCCATGCTCGCCGCAGATGCCCAGCTTGATGTTCGGGCGGGTCATGCGGCCTTTGACTACCGCTATCTTGACCAGCTCGCCAACGCCGCTACGGTCGAGGGCCTGGAACGGGTCGGCGTCGTAAATGCCCTCGTCGACATATTGGCTGAGGAACTTGCCCGCGTCGTCGCGGCTGAACCCGCAACCCATCTGCGTCAGGTCGTTCGTGCCAAAGCTGAAGAACTCCGCCTCGACTGCAACCTCGTCAGCGGTCAGGGCGCCACGGGGCACTTCGATCATCGTGCCGATCTTCAGATACGAGAGTTTTCGCCCCTTCTTCTTTGCGATCTCGGCGTAGACCTTTTCGACCAGCTGCTTCTGATGGGTCAGCTCCTTAACATGGCCGACCAGCGGGATCATGATTTCCGGCTTGGAACCCTTGACCGCGTAGGCAGCTTCGATAACCGCCCGGGCCTGCATCTCGGTAATTTCCGGATAGTAAATGCCCAGCCTACAGCCGCGATGACCCAGCATGGGGTTGCACTCGCTGAGACTTTCGACCTTGTCGCGGATAACCTTGGGCGTGGTGCCCATGGCCTTGGCCATCTCGGCCTGACCCTTGGCGTCGTGGGGCACGAACTCGTGCAGCGGCGGGTCGAGGAAGCGGATGGTGGCGGGGAGACCCTTGAGGGCCTTGAAAATACCCACGAAATCCTTGCGTTGCAGAGGCAGGAGTTCTTTCAGGGCGGCTCGGCGGGCCTTTTCGTCCTCAGCCAAAATCATCTTCCGCATCGAGATAATACGGTCGCCTTCGAAGAACATGTGTTCCGTTCGGGTCAGGCCAATGCCCTCGGCTCCGAACTTTACAGCCACGGTCGTGTCGTGCGGCGTGTCGGCGTTGGTTCGCACGCCCATCTTGCGGTACTTGTCCGCCAGCTTCATAATGTCGCCGAACGGACCTGTCAGCTTCGGATCAACGGTATCAACCCTGCCCGCGTAAACCGTGCCGGTCGAACCGTTGAGGCTAATCCAGCCACCTTCTTTGACGGTCTTGCCGCCAGCTTTGAGGGTCTTGGTTTTGTAGTCGATAATGCATTCGTTGCTGCCAGCTACGCAACAGGTACCCATGCCGCGGGCGACAACGGCGGCGTGGCTTGTCATGCCGCCTCGGCTGGTGAGGATGCCCTTGGCGACGTACATGCCGCCAATGTCTTCCGGGCTGGTTTCGATGCGGACGAGGATGACGTCTTCGCCAAGTTCCGCAGCTACTTCAGCTTCGTGGGCGGAGAAGTACACCTGGCCTGTCGCAGCGCCGGGACTTGCGGGCAAGCCCTTGGCCATGAGCGGAGCAGCGGATTCGCTCTTGGGGTCGAAGGCTGGGTGCAGCAGCTGATCCAGACTCTTGGGATCGACGCGGAGGACAGCCTGCTTCTCGGTGATGAGTTTTTCCTTCATCATATCGATGGCACACCGCACGGCAGCTGCTGCGGTTCGCTTGCCGT
>JAOZNE010000340.1:0-1846 GCA_029933955.1 Phycisphaerae bacterium | reverse complement strand
CAGCTCAAAGCATCGCTCGATAGGCCAGCGTGAAAACGCCACCCACAACATCCACACCAGCACCTACGCATTAACCGGATGAACCATAAATTTCTGTGCTATTGGTACTCGTCGGCCCATACCGAAGGCTCGGCCTGACACTTTCAACACGCGCGGGGCTTGTTGTCGTTTGTATTCGGAGAGGTCCACCAGCCTGACGATTCGGCGGATAAGCTCGCCTTGGCCGGAACCCGCGAGGTCGATAATTTCGCAAGCTGTCTTGTCCCGCTCGATATACTCGCGGAGAATCTCGTCGAGTACATCGTATGGCGGGAGTTTGTCCTGGTCGACCTGCCCGGGCTTAAGCTCGGCACTGGGAGCCTTGGTGAGAATATTTTGCGGTATCCATGGCCGGCCTGCCTCGTCGTTTAGCTGCCTCGCCAGTTCGTAAACCTTCGTCTTTAGCACATCGCCTATCGGAGCAAGCCCGCCGCACATGTCGCCATAGAGCGTGCAGTAGCCCACCGAAAGTTCGGACTTGTTCCCCGTCGCCAGCGGCAGATGTCCCATCGCGTTTGAATAAGCCATCACGAGGTTCCCGCGAATCCGGGCCTGGATATTCTCCGCTGCCAACTCGCCGCCGGCTCCAGCGAACAGCTCGCCGCATGCCCGCTCGAAGGCTGCGTGCATCGGCTCGATGGGGACGATCTCGTAGCCGACGCCAAGGTTCCTCGCCAGCTGCTCCGCGTCGGCCAGGGAGTGGTCGGAACTATATCGGCTGGGCATGGCGATGGTGTACACATTCTCTGGGCCCAGCGCGTCCGCAGCCAGGGCTGCTACCACCGCCGAATCGATTCCGCCGGACGAACCTAGCACGACGCTGGAGAACCCACACTTGGTAACGTAGTCCCGCAGCCCGAGTTTCAAGGCCGCTGCGAGCCTTTGTGTCTCGCTGCCAAGCGGCTCGCAACGGGCGTCGCTGCTGCCGTCCATGTCCACGACCAGCAGGTCTTCGGCGAACTCCTTGGCTCGGGCGATAATTTTTCCATCCGGGCCGATGACGCCGCTACAACCATCGAATATCAGCTCGTCATTGCCGCCGACCTGGTTGACATAGATGATGGGCAAGCCGTGTCGCCGAGCCTGGCGGGCGAAGAGTTCCTCGCGTCGGCAGGCCTTGCCCATTTCGTATGGGCTGGCTGCGAGATTCACGATAATCTCCGCCCCGCCCTGGGCCAGCCTGGCGACGGGATCCTCCCCGTACAAGTCTCCGCCAAGTGCGTCGGCGTCCCACAAATCTTCGCAAATGCTCAGCCCAAGTTTTCGCCCCGCCACCTCGACCACCGTAGCCTCGCCGCCGGGCGCGAAGTATCGCGTCTCGTCGAAAACGTCGTACGTCGGCAGGAGCGTCTTGACGTGAACTTCCCGAACCTCCCCCCCAGCCAGCAGGGCTGCGCAGTTTTCCAAGCCTCGCCCGCCAGGCCCGCGGGCCTTTCGCACAAAGCCCACCAGAGCGGATATCTCGCCAGTCTCCGCTGCGAGCGACTCGAGGGCCCTTTCGCTAGCTGCGACAAAGCCATCCTTCCGCAGCAGGTCTCGCGGCGGGTAGCCCACGACGGACATCTCGCCGAAGACAACCAACTGGGCGCCGAGCCTGGCCGCGTCGCGAATAAACTCCGCTATCCGCTGACGATTATTTTCTATTTCGCCGATGACCGGATCGAATTGTGCCAACGCTATTTTCATCGTGCCATCAATCTAGCCTATCAGCCCCCGTGTGTGAACTTTTTTATTTCGTCAGTAGGCCATCGCGTGCGAGATTAAACCCTGGTCTTACCATTGGGCATCGTGTGCGGGCATAAAACTG